>DAIERH010000027.1 GCA_027346925.1 Geobacter sp. | reverse complement strand
GAACACAACGCCAGGATCACCACCATCCTGAGCGACAATGGCCGTGAGTTCTGTGGCAGGCCCGACAACCATCCCTACGAGCTGTTCTTGCAGCTTGAGGAGATCGAACACCGAACCACCAAGGTCAGACGCCCTCAGAGCAACGGCTTCGTCGAGCGACTGCACAAAACGCTTCTGGACGAGCACTTCCGCGTCATGGGGCGAACCAAGTGGTACGAGTCAATCGACGAGATGCAGGCCGATCTGAATGACTACTTCAGGCAGTACAACTACGAACGGCCTCACCAGGGCAGAAACATGAACGGCAGGACTCCGTACACGACTTTCATAGAGGGCTTGCCAAAGAACGATGAATCGGATACTGAAGACTTGAAACTGGCAGCGTAAATCTCGAACCCATTCAAGGGCGAACTGTCAGGTAATTACTATCTCTGTACATCCAAAATAATCATTATAACTACTTGAATATAAATGAATGATATTTTAGTAAGTTTTATTATATTAATAATATTTCAAGCAATCGGTGGATTTTGTTTTGGTAATTTTTTTAGTTTTGTGTTACCAGATTCACCTAAATTGACTATAAATATATTATCTTCATCTGCTATATCTCCAATTGCAGCTATTGTTTACATGGGTGTAAAACAAAAATACATTCCAAGTCATATTATTAATAGAGAAACATTTTTCACATCTATATCTGGCATAATGTTAACATGGTTAGTTTGTTTGATAGAAGTATTTATATTTGGACCTAGCAATGCATTTATCAAACAAATTATATCAACTGCTTCATTGTATTATTATATAAATATTTTCTGGTTTCTAATATGGGGGCCTTCTATTGAAGAAATATTTTTTAGAGGTTATATTTACGAAAAATTACGATCTAAAGGTGAACTAGTGTCTTGTGCGGTTAATTATATCTAAATATTTTCAGGTGTGCTATACTGCCTTTCATGGCACGCACAACTGAACAAATTGAACTGACAGCAGATGACCGGCAAGCGTTGGAAGCCTTGCTTCGGTCGCCCAAAACAGCCCAGAGTCTGGCACAACGCACCCGCATCGTCCTTATGTGCGGCGCTGGCGAGCCCGTCGAAGCGGTAGCGGCATCAGTCGGTACTTCAACCAAAGCGGTTTACAAATGGAGGAACCGCTTTAAAGAGTCCGGCCTTGATGGTCTCTCCGACCTGCCACGCTCTGGTCAACCCAAAAAGCTCACGGAACAGAAGATCAAGGATGTCTTGACGCTGACCGTGGAGCGGATTCCCCATGAGGCCACCCATTGGAGCGTTCGCCTCATGGCCAAATATGCCGGCATCACCACCTGGCAAGTCCGGCAGATATGGGACGCCGCCGATCTGAAGCCCCATCGCATCAAGAGCTTCAAGATCAGTAACGACCCTCAGTTTGCCGAAAAGGTCGTCGATGTTGTCGGCCTGTACATGAGTCCTCCCGACAATGCGATTGTTCTGTCGGTAGACGAGAAGACCCAAATTCAGGCCCTTGACCGGACACAGCCGATGCTGCAACTGAAGCCTGGCCAGATTGAGCGCCGTACTCACGACTACAAGCGCAACGGCACCATGAGCCTCTATGCAGCGTTCGATATCCTGACCGGCGAAGTCATGGGCCGGGTAACCAAACGGCACCGTGCCAAGGAGTTTCTCGACTTCCTTCGCCAGATTGATCGGTCAACACCGAAAGAACTCGATCTTCACATCATCCTGGACAACAGCAGTACCCACAAGACCGCTGAAGTGCAAACATGGCTGGCGGAACATCCGAGAGTCACCATGCACTTCACGCCAACCAGCGCTTCATGGCTGAATGCGGTCGAAAGCTGGTTTTCACAACTGGAACGCAGGTCGATCTACCGGGGCGTGTTCAGCAGCGTTATGGAACTCAAGAACGAAATCCGCCGTTTCATCGAGGTGCACAACGCCACCAGCGCCAAGCCGTTCAAGTGGACCAAGAGCGCATCAGTAATTATTGAGTCTGTTCAAAGAGCAAAACAAAGTGCAAATATTACTGGAAAGAACTAACCAAACGGTACACTAGCTGCCGGTTTGAATGGTGATTGTTGTCGCCTTGAGGACACCGTTGGTGATGCTTCCCTTAACCTCGATGTGGGCACCGTTGCTCAGGGCCGGGGGCTGGGAAACAGCCGAATAATCGACCGTCATCCCGTTGAGCTTGAAGGTCAGCGCGGCACTGTTCAAGCCGGCCACGTACCCCTCCATCTCAGCCATGGCCGTGTCCTCCATCTCGGCCTTTTTTGCACTGATCTGGGTTGCGGTGTAGCTCGTGGCCCCACAGCTTACCGTTGCCGGATCGAGCGACACCTTGACGAATGAGCCGTTCTGGATGCCGCTGGGAAGGGTTATGCCCGAGTAGTTGATGGCGCTGCCGCTGCTACCCTGCGTCAGGGTGAGGGTGAAGGTCTTGAGGGCGGTGTCAAGATTGTTGATATAGCCCTTTAATTCGAACTCGTCGGTTTGGCCCTTTTTCTCGACGAAGGTGGCGGTTATGGCACCGCTTGCGTCGGGCAGGCCGCTGACCTCCACGATACTGTTGCCGACACTGCTGAAATTGCTGAAGCCATCGAATTTGGTCGAGGCGATGATCTTGACCGTCTGTCCGAACACGCTCATGGTTTGCGCCGCCGTGTTGACGGAGCATGCAGGACCTTCCAGGTCATCGCTGAAATCGATGCTGGTGGCTGAGCCTTTCTTGGTGGCATCGTCAATGTTGCCGTGTACGGTAACCACCATGCCCAACTTCAGGTCGGCGGTACTCTTGCTGCTGTCGTTCATCGTGACGCTGCTCTTTGTCACATCAAATTCGACCCCGTTGACGAAAATGCTCCCGAATGCCGAAATTGCGCCTTTGCTCACTCCGCTGCCCCCCCTGATGGAGATGAGCCGCTGCCGCCACACCCCGCGAGGGCGAGAACGGTCCCCATCGCCAACCCGCGCCATACGTTTTTTTGAATCATGGTTTGCCTCCTCTGCGTTTGTTTGGTCAAATTCGGTTGTTACGAGATAATTAAGGCCAAATTTGTCCATAAAGCGGATGGAGCATCATTCATGCCTGAAATGGGTATTTGTATTTTGACGCTATTTCAGTATGTTGTGATTATGTGGCAGGAAAAGGCGCGTAGGGGTGGAAAAAAATCAATAAAAAATGGCGACAGTAGCGGGCTTCTGGAATGGGGGGTTGGTGCAGAAAGGGCCCCCGCCGCTTGCGCAGCCGGGGGCCCCTGTCCATGGCGTCGCTCGTCGGTCTACAGCCCGAGCTGCTTAAAGAAATCGTTCCCCTTGTCGTCCACCAGGATGAAGGCCGGGAAGTCTTCCACCTCGATCTTCCAGACCGCCTCCATGCCCAGTTCCGGGAAGTCGATGCATTCCACCTTCTTGATATTCTCCTCGGCCAGGACCGCGGCCGGGCCGCCGATGGAGCCGAGGTAGAACCCGCCGTACTTCTTGCAGGCGTCGGTGACCTGCTGGCTTCTGTTCCCCTTGGCGATCATGATCAGCGAGCCCCCCTTGCTCTGGAGCAGGTCCACGTAGGAGTCCATGCGGCCGGCGGTGGTGGGGCCGAAGGAGCCGGAGGCCTTGCCCGCCGGAGTTTTGGCCGGGCCGGCGTAGTAGATCGGGTGGTTGAGCAGGTACTCGGGGAGCGGCTTGCCGCTGTCCAGGATCTCCTTGAACTTGGCATGGGCGATGTCGCGTCCCACCACGATGGTGCCGGTCAGGAGGAGCGGGGTGGAGACCGGATGCTTGGTCAGTTCGGCCAGGATCTCCTTCATGGGGCGGTTGAGGTCGATCTTGACGCCGTGCCCGTGCTTGCCCCGGTACTGCTCGGGGATGAGGCGGCCGGGGTTGCGGTCCATCTCTTCGACCCACAGACCGTCTTTGTTGATCTTGGCCTTGATGTTGCGGTCGGCCGAGCAGGAGACCGCCATCCCCACCGGGCAGGAGGCGCCGTGGCGCGGCAGGCGGATGACCCGCACGTCATGGGCGAAGTACTTGCCGCCGAACTGTGCGCCGATGCCGAGCTTCTGGGCCGCTTCCAGCAGCTTGTTCTCCAGCTCGATGTCGCGGAACGCCTGGCCGTGCTCGTTCCCTTTGGTGGGGAGTCCGTCCAGTTCCTTGGCCGTGGCCAGCTTGACGGCCTTCATGCAGGCATCCGCCGAGGTTCCGCCGATGACAAAGGCAACGTGGTAGGGGGGGCAGGCGGCGGTGCCCAGGTATTTCATCTTCTCGATCAGGAACTTCTCCAGTTTCTCCGGGGTGAGCAGGGCCTTGGTCTCCTGGTAGAGCATGGTCTTGTTGGCCGAGCCGCCCCCTTTGGCCATAAAGAGGAACTTGTAGTAGTCGCCTTCCGCTGCAAAGATGTCGATCTGGGCCGGCAGGTTGGTGCCGGTGTTCTTCTCGGTGTACATGTCCAGGGCAACGGTCTGGGAGTAGCGCAGGTTCTCCTCGGTGTAGGTCTTGTAGATACCCTTGGAGATCCACTCCTCGTCCTTGACGCCGGTCCAGACCTGCTGCCCCTTCTTGGCGACCACGGTGGCGGTGCCGGTGTCCTGGCAGACGGGAAGTTCGAAGTTGGCGGCAATCTCGGCGTTGCGCAGGAAGGCCATGGCCACGCCCCTGTCGTTCTGGGACGCCTCGGGGTCGGCCAGGATCTTGGCCACCTGCTCGTTATGTGCGGGGCGCAGCAGGAAGGAAACGTCCTTCATGGCTTCATTGGCCAGGATGGTAAGGGCTTCCGGACAGACCCTGATCACCTGTTTGCCGGCAAACTCGGAGACTTCGATGTACTTCTCGGAACCATCGATCTTGCGGTATTTGGTTTCGTCCTTGGCGATGGGGAAGGGGTCCTGGTAGTGGAATTCGGGGGTAGCCATACGTAACGTACTCCTTTCGGGGATAATAGTGTATGCCACGGAAATGCCGGAGACGCTGAAAAGCCGCCTGATACGTATTCGACAACGTGGCGAAGGATTGTGTATACGGTTTCATGGCATACTAGTGAATAAATGGGTTTTTGTCGAGTATGAAGTTACAGGGGGCGAAATGATTAGAATTTGACACATTTGCTCGGGTATGGTAACTGTAGAACCACGGTTTATTACGGCCTTCCGAGGAGTCCTCCCATGTTCAAGAACCTCCGTGAAGATATCAATTCAGTCTTTGAGCGCGATCCGGCTGCCCGCAGCGCGGTGGAGATCTTCTTCTGTTACCCGGGCCTGCACGCCCTGTGGTTCTACCGCGTTGCCCACTGGTTCTGGGTGAACGAGTTTTTCTTCCTGGGTCGCTTCATCTCCCACATGGGCCGTTTTTTTACCGGCATCGAGATCCACCCCGGCGCCAAGATCGGCCGCAAGTTTTTCATCGACCACGGTATGGGGGTGGTGATCGGCGAGACGGCCGAAATCGGCGACAACGTGACCCTGTATCACGGGGTAACCCTGGGCGGTGTAACCTGGGACAAGGTGAAACGCCACCCGACCCTGGAGGACAACGTGGTCATCGGTTCCGGTGCCAAGGTGTTGGGGCCGTTTACCGTGGGTAAGGGCGCCAAGATCGGCTCAAACTCGGTGGTGGTCAAGGAGGTGCCGGAAAACGCCACGGTGGTGGGGATTCCCGGCCGGGTGGTCATGGCGCAGGAAAAGAAGGAAGATGCACGACATGATCTGCAGCATGGCCAACTGCCCGATCCGGAGGCCAAGGCCATCGCCTGTCTGTTCGACCAGATTCGCGAGTTGGAAAAGAAGTACGACAGCCTGTCCCGGGAACACGAGGAGTTGAAAAAGAGGCTGGAAACGCCGTCCTCACGGTGACCCCCTCC
Organism: Geobacter sp.; assembly: GCA_027346925.1. Lineage (GTDB taxonomy): Bacteria > Desulfobacterota > Desulfuromonadia > Geobacterales > Pseudopelobacteraceae > JACPFJ01. The sequence goes on along the minus strand of DAIERH010000027.1, from coordinate 10,455 downwards.
TCCGGGGAGAGGGGACTTTTGGCTTCTTGACGCTTTTCCCCAAATCTGCCATAGTTAGGTAATGATCAAACGTCAGACAACCATCAACCGTATCTTCAAGATCACCGGCATCGGCCTGCACACCGGCCAGCCGGTAAACCTGGAATTCCTTCCCCGCCGCGAGTTCGGCATCGCCTTTGTCCACAATGGCTGCACCATCCCGGCCCGGTACGACACGGTGGCCGATACCCGTCTCTCGACCCTGATCGCCAAGGACGGCACGTCGGTTTCGACTATTGAGCACCTCATGGCCGCCTTCTATTTCTCCGGCATCACCAACTGCCTGGTCTACATCGACGGCCCCGAGGTGCCCATCCTGGACGGCTCAGCCTGGGAGTTCTACCAGGGGATGTGGAAGGCCGGGGTGTACGAATTTCCCGAAAACGGGGTATACCTGAAGGTGGTTCGGCCGGTGGAGGTCAGCCACAAGGACGCCTGGGTGCGGGTCAAGCCGCTGAATACCCTGGAAATTACCATGACCATCGAGTTTCGTTCTCCCGTGGGAAAACAGAAGAAGCGGGTCACCGATGTCGAGAACGCCTTCGCCATCATCAATTCTCGCACCTTTACCCTGCTGGAGGAGATCGAGGCCATCAAACAGGCCGGCCTGGCCAAGGGGGGCTCTCTGGATAACGCGGTGGTCATCGGCAGCGACGAGATCGTCAATCCCCATGGTCTGCGTTACAAGAAGGAACTGGTCAACCACAAGATCCTCGACCTGATCGGTGACCTGTACACCAGCGGTTACCGTATCCTCGGCAAGGTTGAGGCCAACAAGACCGGTCATTACCTCAACAATCTGCTGTTGAGAGAGATTTTTTCAGACCCCGCCAACTACTCAATCTACTGATTTTTCTACCAACCGATTATTTTCCCAGGATTACCTCGCCGGTGTCGGTAAACAGCCGCACCGGCAGTTCGAACACCCTTCTGAAGACATTCAGCACACCTTTGGCCAGGGACTTGACCGGGATGGCGGTCACCTTTGGATCGGACCATTTTCCCTTTGCCTCGAAATAGGCCGTCAGAATTCCCTTGTCCTTCCCGGAAAGCAGCCACCCCACCACCGGGATGCGGTTGACGATCTTGTCCACGGTCTGAAGCGGCTGTACGCCGACGGTCAGGTCCAACTCCTCCTTGACCAGGTCTGCCTTGCCGATTATGGACATGTTGATGGCATCGCTGCGAATGAACAGATCCTGGCTGGAAGCGACACCATCCTTGATGGCGATGATTCCCTTGATCTCATTGTAGGGCATACCGCCCGACACCATGTCGGGGAGTTGGAATTTGAGGAGTTGCGACACGTTGAGGATGGAGAACACCTTGGAAAGGACGTTGAATTTGCGCAGGGTCCCTTTTTCCAGGCGCAGCCGCACGTTCCCCGAGGCGGTTTGCTTGAGGTCTGCCCAACTGGTGCCGCGGGCGGCCAGGTCCCCCTGGAGGTGCAGCGTACCGGTGACTTCCTTGGAGATATCGAGGGCCTGGAAAAGATGCTCGGCGTTGACGCGATCAAGCGTAAAGCCAAGCTCAAACCGGTTCCCCCCGGTGCCTTCGGGGGAAACCTTCCCCTTGGCGCTGACCCGCCCGCCGAACAGAGCCGCATCGAGATCGCGGACAAAGAAGGTACCCCCCTCCCGGGCAAGGGTGGCATTCAGTTTGGTGAACTGGATCTTGCGATAGTTGCCCGACTCGGCGTTGAGCCTGACTTTCAGGTTCAGCTTTGCACCGTTTTGCCGGGTATTCCCCTCTCCTCCCTGTTTCACAAGCGTCAAAACGTCGTCCAGGTCGAGTTTCGATGATGCGACGGAGAGGTTTGCCTCCGGCGATGTACCGTTGGTGTAGGTGCCGCTGACCATGAAGTTCGAGGCGTTCAACAGGCCCGAAAGATAGCGGATGGTGTATTTGTTGTCTTGCAGGACAAAGGAGGCGTTCAGGCGTCGGATGCTCATGCCGGCCTTGGGAGGGGTGAGGTCGGCATCGGCTAGGAAGAATTCCGGCGATGACAGGGTGATCTCCGCCTGCGGGTTTTTGAAATTCCTGATCCTGCCCCTGGCGAAGATGGGGGAACTTCCGTAACGGATGCTGATATTTGAGGTTTCCAGGCTGTTCCCCTTGAAGACGATACTGCCGCTTACGTTGTTGATCGGTTTCAGGCGTTCGCCCGGCTGGAAGGAGAATGCATTCAAGGCAATGGCTCCGCTGTAGTCCATGGAGGAGAAGTCCCCGGGGTTGCCGCTGCCGGTGATGTGGGCCTGGATACGGCCGTTTGGACGGTACTGGCGCCAAAGCGAGAGAATCGGGAGCGACTCGTTCAGCATGAACTGGTTCGTTTGCAGTTCGAACCCCAGATAGGGTCGGTCCGCGTATCTGAGCAGGGCGGTGGCGGAAAATATCAGCGGCGAAAGCTGGTACGTCAGGCTGGTCAGTCTGGTTTCCCCGGGCCTGATGACGGTGCTGAACGCCAGATGATTGGGGGTGCCGGCCGGTTTGCGGATGGCGCCGGGAAACGAGTAGGCCGCTTGTCTCAATTCCCAGTCGCCGCTCAGCCGATAGGCCGAGTAATGGCCGCTGCCGTTAAGGACAAGCGTGGAGTTGCCGCTGAAATCGAGTTTGCTCGCGCCGGCAATCTTGGCGAGCCAGGCGACCTCCGGGGGATGCGGGGTGATCTCCATCTGAACCGGGTAGTCCGAAACCCTGTCCGTATTGTACTCCGTGATCGAGCCCCGCAGTTTGAAGGGGGAAGTCCCGAACCTGCCGGTCATGCCGATCAGGTTGAAGTTCTTTCCCTTCAGTTCGATGGTGCCCTTGATGTCGTTGAAGACCGGGGCCTTGGGGCCGTAGCTGAGTACGGCCTTCTCCACCGGCCCCCGGACCATGAGGGTGTTGCAGTTGTCGCCCCGTTCCATGTGGGCGATCTGGCTGACGCGGCCGTCCAGGACACCGGTATCCAGCTTGAAGATGCCGGATTTGATCTTGTGCTCGATATAATCCGAGGTGTCCGCGGGGATGATGCCGTAGGGGACATAGGTCCTGACATCCTCGTAGCGGAAGGTTGAGGGGGTGGATGCCCTGGCCACGATGCGCGGGTCCTTGCCCGTATAGTCATGCACCTGGAGGCTCCCCTTGATCCTGAACCCGTCGGTGCTCAGTTCCAGCGCCGGGATATCCAGGAGGGCAGGGGTGAGCTTCATGGTGTAATCCAACTGGAGCGAGCGGGGGGCCACGGTGGCATGGAAAACGGCGGGCCAGGTCACGGCACTGCCGTTCACGCGGATTTTCCCCTTGGCGCTGAAGTCACGCGGTTTGCCCTTGAAGCTGGTGGCGATGTCCAGCCGTCCCCCCGGATTGCCGAACGGGATGAAGCGCCCGTAGTAGGGCCAGAAACGGCCGATGTCGGCCTGTTTTATGTCGGCTGTGGCGCTCAGTTCCGTTTCCCACAGCGAAACGGCTTTCTTGGGGAGCTTCGCCGTTCCCGAAAACGTAACGGAGCCCGCCGGCCCCGATACGGCCGGTATGGTGCAGGAAACCTTGAAACTCCCCTTGCGCCCGCGGGAAAGGTTGTCCAGTTCCAGGTTCAGGTCGGTTATATCCGCCGTGAATCCCTCCTTAGCCAGTGCATCGTCGCGCCAATGCAGCACGCCGTTTTTGACCTGCAATTTTTTGAATCCCACCTCATAGCCCTTCGGGCGTGGCTGGAGCAGGTCATCGATATTCAACTTTCCGTCGCTGGCGCGGGCAAGACGCACCTCGGCCCCCTCAAGGGTCAGCTCCCGCAGCACGAGCCGTTTCTCCAGCAGGGGGAGCAGGGCCAGGTTTACGGTAACCCGTTGGGCTGTCAGGAAGTCGCTGTTGCCGTCAGGCTCCTTGACCACAACGGTGTCGAAGACAAAGGAGGGGCCGAACTGCATGGAGAACTCACCGCGGCTGAAGCTGACCTTGCGGTTGAGTGATTTTTGAAGGGTGTCAAGGATGTCGTCACGGTAGGCGTTGATATCCAGCAGGCGGGGCAGAAAGAATGCCAGGCCGATCAGAAAGGTGCTCAGCAGCAGAAAGATCAGGCCAGAGAGTTTGATATAGGTTCGTCTGGTCTTGCGCTTCATGTCTGTTCCGGGGTGATGCGCACCCTGAGGATGGCGGTATGGGTGACCTCGTCACAGACAAAGCGGTAGCCGTGCCACAGGATACTCTCGCCGCGGGCGGGAAAGCGCCCCAGTTCGTGCAGGATCAGTCCGGCCACGGTATCGTAGGGGAGGTCGTCTTCCAGTTTGGCATCGATAATCTCGGCCATGTCAAAGACCGACAGGAGTCCATCCACCAGCAGCGTGCCGTCCGGCAGGCGCTCAACCGCCACGGCCTCTGCGATGTCGTGCTCGTCCCGGATTTCGCCAACCAACTCTTCGATCAGGTCCTCGGTGGTGACAAGCCCGCTCAGACCGCCGTACTCGTCCACCACCAGGGCCATCTGGTTGCGGCTGCGCTGCATCTCCTTCAGCAGGTCGTTGACCTTCTTGCCTTCGGGTACGAAGACCGGCGGCAGCATGATGGCGGCCAAGTCAAGGCTTTGACCGGCCACCAGCTGGCCCAGCAGGTCCTTGCCGTGTACCACGCCGGCGATATCCTCGATGGTGCCGCGATAGACGGGGTAGCGTGAGTACATGTTATCCAGCACCGTGTCGATGACGACGTCACGGGGCGCGGCCAGGTCCAGGCCCACGATGCGGGTTCGGGGCACCATCACCTCGCGGACGCAGGTATGGGTGAATTCGAAGACGTTGCGAATGTATTCCTGTTCGCTCTCGCTGAAGACGCCGCTTTCGTGCCCCTCGGCAACAATGTGCTGTACCTCCTCGCGGGTGATGAACGCCTCCCGGTCCCCCTTGATCCTGAGCAGTCGCATCACCGCCTTGCTGGACACGGTCAGGACGCCCACCGCCAGGGCGCCGATCCGGGACAGGGCGTTGATCGGCCGGGCGATCCGCAACGCAAAGCTGTCGGCATATTGCAGGCCGATCGCCTTGGGGACCAGTTCGCCCAGGATCAGCAGCAGATAGGAGATGATCACGACCATGGTCGTGGCCGCCACCGGTTCTGCCGCGTGGCGCAGGAAGTCGTTGTCGAGCCGTTGCAGCCAGGGGCGCAGGTGATCCACGGCAATGACGCCGCCGATGGTGGATGCCGTGGCCGTGGTAAGGGTCATGCCGACCTGGATCAGGGCCAGCAACCGGTGGGGGTCCTGCTGAAGCTCCTCGATGATGGCCGCCCGCTCGTCCCCTTCGGCGACGAGTTGTGCGATACGACTCTTGCGTACCGAGATGATGGCGAATTCCGAGCAGGCAAAAAAGCCGTTCATGATGATCATCAGGCAGATGACAAGCACTTCCAGAACGATGGTGTCCACGAAAAGCCTCCGTCAAGATGGTCCCATTTTCTCCTCTGTGCCGCCCATTGTCAACCGTGAGAAGAAAAAAAAGAGCCTGCCGGTAATCCCGACAGGCTCTCGATAGGGCAAAAAGGTTGTGTTGAAGCAATCAGGCGGCTTTGACGCTCACCTTGAGGGTTGCCGTTACCTCGGGGTGCACCTTGACCGGGACGCTGTATTCGCCCAACTGTTTGATCGGTTCTGCCAACGCAATCGTCTTGCGGTCGATCTCGAAGCCATTGTCCTTGAGGAAGGCCGCGATTTCCATGTTGGTGACGGAGCCGAAGAGCTTGCCTTCCTCGCCCGCCTGGTGCGGCAGATCGATGGCCAGCGCCTCCAGTTTGGCGGCCAGGCTCCGGGCGGATTCCAGGGCCTTGTTCTTCTTGTAGGCCATCTGGCGCAGGGCGTGATCGAGGGACTTGGCATTCTTCTCGGTGGCCTCTATGGCCAGTCCCTTGGGGAGCAGGTAGTTGCGGGCGTAGCCTGGGGCTACCTTGACGATGTCGCCGATGTGGCCGAGGGTTTCGATGTTTTCCTTGAGAATGACCTTCATGTTACTCTCCTTTCAAGCCTGATTTTTACAGGTTTTCCCGTTTTCTGGGGGTGCGGAAGTCGCCCCACAGGTCGAATATGCCGAGCACCGCTACCAATGCCGCCAGGTAGGGTTGAAACAACAACATCAGGAACAGCATCACCCGCAGCACGCCACCGAAGCTCTGCCGGGCGGTGATGGTCAACATGACCGCCAGCCCCTGGAGAAAATAGAGTGACGTGACGATCACGAGCACGTTCAGGGCGGGGGTGGTAATGATTGGGTTCCCTGCCAGCATGGCGAATCCGGCTGCTATCAGCAGCCAGACCAGGAGGTCCCAATTCCTGAACGCATTGAAATTTCCATTGGTCAGCTCAAGGCCCATGCGGGTGGCGGCCCTCCTGACCAGTACCAGGTTGCAGCCGGTCATAACGGCCAGCAGGATCGTCAGCAGGGCCGGATAGATCCTGATGAGCAGACTGGCCACCATGGTCATGGATTGCTTCAGCAGGGCAAGCTCGTCACCTTTTATGCCGGCATGTTCGTAGACGGCGGCTGCCTGTGAAATGCTGGAGTTGATCTCCTGTATCGCCAAACCATGGATGCTCTGGCCGCTGATCATGCTGAATGCCAGAGCCGCCAGGGCAAGGGCAACCAGGTTGACCGCCGTTGTCCAGGCAATGGTCCGGGCAGTTCCATGGCCCCTGATCAGCAGTTCCGGCATCAGCAGGGAGATCACGCCGCATTGCAGCAGGTAAAACGAACCGGATTGGATGCCGAATACCGCTGCCAGCAGGGTTGCGGACCCCAGGGTGATGATCAGCGCCGTCCCCCGGCCGTGCCCGAGACGGAAAAAGGCCGCCGGAAACGGCGCAAGCAGGCCGGAAAAAAAGCCTGCCAGCGGAATGACCATGTAGGCGGCAAACAGGATGAACGAACCGGCTATGCCGAGGGCGGCCGCACCGAGCCGTTGGGCAACGGTGCGGCTCTGCTGATTGAAACGCATGTGACGACCGGCTGTCAGGGGAGAACGTGATTCGAGGCTACGGGTAACAACGCCAGATTGCGGGCGCGCTTGATTGCCTCGGTGATCTCCCTCTGATGCCTGGAGCAGTTGCCGGAGATGCGGCGGGGAACAATCTTGCCGCGTTCGGAGATAAAATAGCGGAGCGTGCGGGGCTCCTTGTAATCGATGGTCAGGTTTTTCTCGGCACAGAAACGGCATACCTTCCTGCGTTGAAAGGGGCGTTTCTTGCGGGGGCCGCCGGGGCCGCCCGAGGGTCTCTGATAGCTTGTGGGTCTTTCGTCAGCCATGATCGTATATCCTCCAGGAAATTATTCGTTAGCCGTTCCGGCGGGGGTAGCGGCTGCCTCGACAGCCTCGCCTGCTTCTGGTGTCTCGGTCGTCTCGGGCTCTGTCACGGGCGCCTTTTTCTCGACAACAGGTTTCTCGGGCTGATCGGTGATGTTGACGCTCTGGTATCTGAGCACCTTCTCGTCAAGCCTGAGGCGACGCTCCAGTTCGGCAATCAACTCCCGGCCGCCGTCGTAACGCAGGTACAGATAGCGTCCACGGGCGCATTTCCTGATGGGATAGGCCAGTTTCCTGACACCCCAGTCTTCCAGCCGATGAAAGTCACCCTTGAAGGATGCGATCACGTCCTGAACCTTGTCGGCGACGTTCTTGATTTCATCTTCGCCCAGGTCCGGCTGGAGGATGTAAATCGTTTCGTACTTCCTCATGTTGTAATTCCTCCTCACGGTTTTCGAGCCCCGGTCCTACCCGGAGCAAGGAGATGCGGCACGCAGGCCGCTCTTTTAGAGAACAGCCTTTTTACTATACTTTTGCCAAGAGTGCAATGAATTTTATTTCAATGCAACCGACAGCGTGCACTGAACTTCTTGACTAGCTCCGCCGGATGGTAGGAGAGCTTGGCGCTGCGCAGCCCCGGCTCCCCCAGGTCCTGTTCACGGTTGATGTAACGGCAGTCGCTGAACAGCAGACGACTGAACTCGCGGTTGACGAGTTGGGGGAGACCCTCCATGAACGGGTCTGCCTTTTCGAAATGGCAGACCGCTGTCTCGGCGTTGAGGCGTTCTCCCAGGGCAAAGGCCTTGACCGTTCCGTCCACCGTCACCACCACCCCCTCCAGTCCCACCTGTTCGGCCATGCTTATGGCCTCGGCCGTGGCCTCCAGTTCCAGGTCCAGGGAGACGTTCTCTTCATGCTCGGCCATCCGGTACCACGTGTCGAGCAGTTCCAGGCAGCCGCAACGGTGGTGCGGCGCATAGATGCTGACCTCGAACGTGTGGCGGGTCGCAAAATAATTGATGCGGTTCTTCTTCTTGTGGAAGCGGTTGCCCGGCAGGGTGGCCAGTTCCTCTCGCAGGTAGAGGTAATCGAAGGAATTCCGGTCCTCCGTCACCTCCAGCTCCGTACCGGTCAGGTAGTGCGCCGCAAAGGCCTCGTCAGCGCCGTAGAGTTCCCGGCCATCGTCAAACAATACGCCCAGTGCCCCAGCCACATCCCCTTCCAGTGGCGGCAGAAAGTATCGCCGGGCGTCATAGCCTTGGCCCAGAAGCACCAGCGAATCCCCAATCCGTGTCAGATGGTAGTCGTGGGCGCGCCGGAACAGGTACAGCCCGTTAAAGGTCAATTCCGAGACCCGGGGTTGGAGCCGGACAAAGATGCTGTCCAGGAGCGGTTTATCGCCGATGTCGAGCGGTCGTATGGCAGGCCAGGACGGAATTTCCATTGAGTTCTCCGGCAATTGTTTTTATAGTGTTTCACCCGATTCCGGGTCTACCTGTTTCTTCTCTTTATACATTCATCTTACAACGGAGGGAACCACTATGGCCATTGCCATGAAGATCGCCGGGCAGATATCCAAATCGTCCTGGATCCGCAGGATGTTCGAAGAGGGGGAGCGGCTGCGCCAGGAGTTCGGCCCCGAGAACGTGCACGACTTCACCCTGGGGAACCCGGATGTGGAGCCGCCGTCCGCCTTCCGGCGTGAACTGCTGGCCCTGGCCCGGCACCCGTTGCCCGGCATGCACCGCTACATGAACAACGCCGGGTATGTGGAGACCCGCGCCGCCGTTGCGGCCAAGCTGGCTAAAGACTCGGGGCTGAACGTCAGCGCCGATCACGTGATCATGACCTGCGGCGCCGGCGGGGCGTTGAACGTGGTGCTCAAGACCATCCTCAATCCCGGGGAGGAGGTCGTCATCCTGGCCCCCTATTTCGTGGAATACAAGTTCTACATCGACAACCACGGTGGCGTGCCGGTGGAGGTCTGGACCGACCGCGAGACCTTTCAACTGGACATCGACGCCATTCAGCGGGCGCTCACCTCCAGGACCCGGGCCATCATCATCTGCTCCCCCAACAATCCCACCGGCGTGATCTATTCCGAGGAGAGCCTGCGGCGGCTGGGCGAGGTCCTCAAGGAGATTTACAGCCGCACCGGGCACCTGATCTACGTCATATCCGACGAGCCCTACGCCCGCATCGCCTTTGACGGCAAGCACGTCCCCAGCATCTTCCCGCTGGTGGAGAGCTCCGTCATCGTCACCTCCCACAGCAAGGACCTGGCCCTGCCGGGCGAACGGATCGGCTACCTGGCCGCCAACCCGCGTATGGCCACGGTCATGCAGTTTATGGAGGGAGCGGTCTTCAGCAACCGGGTGCTCGGTTTCGTCAATGCGCCGGCCCTGATGCAGCGGCTGGTGGCCAAGCTGCAGGACGAGTCGGTGGATATCGCCGATTACCAGGCCAAGCGCGACTTGCTGGTGAAAGAGTTGACCGCCATGGGTTTCAGCATGGTCAAGCCGGACGGTGCCTTCTACCTGTTCCCGAAATCACCCCTGGCCGACGATGTGGAGTTCGTCAAGCTGGCCCAGAAGCACCATATCCTGCTGGTGCCCGGGGCCGGCTTCGGCGCTCCGGGGTTTTTCCGCATTGCCTATTGCGTGGATATGAAGGTGATTGAACGGAGCCTGCCGGCCTGGCGTAACCTGGCAAAAGAGGTGGGGTTGAAGGGGTAGGGCCATCTCAATTTGATCATTGGACTCAGCCGGTTTTACTCCTGTGCCACAACCCCAGCATCCCTGAAAAAACTGGCGCTAATCCGATAAACGTCCCCAGTCCGGCGGGCAGTCGTTGTGGCCGCAGGGAAGCTGCCGCGTAGGCAATGATGACGAGCGTGAAAAAACGCTGTACGAGATGGAAGGAGGACATGGCATGAGTCCTGTTTCGGCTGGCGCGATGTCGGGCCTGGGACGGCGATCGTTCAGGATGGCGGAGGCTGGTCCCGCTTCACCGCCCGTTCTTCCAGGAACTCGATGAAGTCGATGTGGCGGGTGACGAAACTCAGGTTGAAGCGGCTCTCGAAGAGGAGCACTGGTGGCTGTCCGCGTATCGCGGCCGCTGACGGACCTTGACCACCAAATTGCCGAAATA
>DAIERH010000279.1:271-2977 GCA_027346925.1 Geobacter sp. | reverse complement strand
TACGGGCGAGACAGCGTCCATGGACAGGCAGATGCGGTCGAGGCCGGCATCCACAAGGGCAACTGCTTTCAGGTTGGTCAGCAGCAGGCCATTGGACTGGAAACCGACCCAGCCGGTTGCGGGCATCAGCGATTTTGCCGCGCGGATGAATGTTTCCAGATGGGGATTGAGCAGTGGTTCGCCGATACCGTTGAGTATCAGCGCATCGAGATGGGGGAATGCCGGGGCCAGGGCGGCAAAGGTCTCGGGGGACATGTCACCTTCGTGCATCTCGCAGCCGGTTGTCTGCTTGACGCACATGGGACAGCCGAGGTTGCAGCGTGTCGTTGTCTCCACGAACAGCTTGGTCGGATGATCCAGATCTGCCGGGGCTGCAGCGCCCTGCTCAGTGGTATGTCCCTGCCCGCGTCGGATCGTCATTTTCGGTACCCGGACCAGTTGAATGGCCATCCGCATAATGTCTGAATAGCGCTTGATATTGCCGAGGCTGAGGCGATATTACTCAATGTGGCGAAAACACCCACAATGTAACGGACCGGAAACCTGACCGTCATTATGGCGGTGTCCTTAATTTCCCCAACATCCCGGAAATGCCGGCATCAAGTCAGGCATGGTTGCAGGGGAACTACAGCCCCATATCCCGCATTTTACGGTAGAGGGTGTTCCTGCCGATCCCCATCATCCTGGCCGCAGCGGCAATGTTGCCGCCGGTCCGGTCGAGGGTCGATGAGATGAGGCGCGCCTCCATATCGGCCAGCAGCGCTTGCCCTGTCTCACCGTTGTTGCCGGACGGCCGGCATGCGTCATTGTCTCCCCCGCGGCACCCCGCCTGCTCCAGAAAATCCTCGGAAAGGTCATTGATGGTGATCTCGTTTCTGTCACCGAGCAGCGCCATTGCGGTGCGGAGCACGTTGTGCATCTGGCGGATGTTTCCCGGCCAGGGGTGCTGTTCGAAGATCCGGAGAACATCGGGGCTGATGCCGACCTTTCTGTCGGGACCGGCCAGGGTTTCGAGGATTTTCCCGGAAAGGAGCAGCCTGTCGTCCCGTTCCCGCAGGCTCGGCAGGGTGACCAGGAGACCGTTCAGGCGATAGTAGAGGTCTTCACGAAAATTGCCGGCGGCAACCGCGTCCCGGACCCGCCGGTTCGTGGCGCAGACCACCGCCAGATCGACCCGGTGGCTTCCGGTGCTGCCAAGGGGCGACACCATGCGGTCCTGCAATACCCGCAAGAGCCTGGCCTGGAGATGGAGCGGCATCTCGCCGATCTCGTCCAGGAACAGGGTGCCGTTGTCCGCCTCCCTGATCTTGCCCATGTGCCCCTTGCGGCGTGCGCCGGTAAATGCCCCTTCCTGGTAACCGAACAGTTCCGACTCGATCAGCCCTTCCGGGATCGAGGCGCAGTTGACCGGCACGAACGGGCCGTTGCGCCGGGGACCCGCATGGTGCAGGGCGCGGGCCAGAAGCTCCTTGCCGGTGCCGGATTCCCCCTCGATCATGATCGGTATGTCATGCCCCACCACCCTGAGTGCCTTGTCGATGACCGCCTTCATCTTGCGGTCCCCCAGGTCCAGCTCCTCAAGAAGTACGCCCTCCCCCTTCGCTACCCCGGCCGGTTTTGTCTTCAACGTTGCGGGGGGGGCAATGGGAAGGAAGGTGACCGGGGAGATGGCTGTTCCGGGCCAAACCCGGCCGTAGACCTCTGGCCCTGAATGAAGTTGCAGCTTCTGAACCGGATGGGGTTGGATGCGGGCCTGCTCCATCAGTTTTGGCAGGGTCAGCCTGAAGAGCGAGGAAAATGATTGGTCCACCATCCTGAACCTGTCCAGCCCGAGCTGCAACAGGGCGCTGCGGTTGGCGGCAATGAAGCGGCCGTCGGGGGAAAAGACGGCGATACCCTCGTAGAGCGTGCCGATGAATTCGGGCCGCAGGTGAAAGGAGATCACGATGTCATCGGGAAATTCCGGGGCAAACATCTGGTTTTCTATGATCTGGGCCGATAGGCGCACCAGGGCCATGGTGTGCTTCTGATGGGCGCGGTAATCGCCTGAAACGTCCAGGGCCCCCAGGATCCCGCCCCGCGGGTCGAAGATCGGGGTGGCGGAGCAGCTGAGGAAGCGGTTCTTGTCGATATAATGCTCGCTGCTGTGGACATGGACCGCTGCCTGCTCTTCCAGCGCGGTGCCGATGGCATTGGTGCCGTTCACCCCTTCCGACCAGATGCCGCCCGGTTTCAGGTAGACCTTCTGGGCCTGGTCCACGAAATCCGGGTCGCCGATGGAATGGAGAACGACCCCCTCGCTGTCGGCCAGCAGCACCATGCTGGAGGTGCCGCATATCTCGTGGTAGAGGTTTTCCATGACCGGCTGGGAGCGGATCAGGAGGGTGTTGTTGATCTCCCGGCGGCGCATCAGGTCGTAGCGCGGCGTACAACGGGTTTCGCCGCGCTCCATGCCGATCCCCCGCTCCGCCGAACGCTGCCAGGAGCGGATGATCATGTCGTCCACGAGACCAGCCGGGACGATCCCCTTGGTCAGCAACTCTTCGCGTGCCTTTCTGATACTCACGAGACGGTCCGCGGCCAGACTTCCCATTTTCTTCCCCCTGACACAAATTTGGTGTTTTGCACCCGATGCCGATGAAGAAAACGATGCCAATATCATGCCATAAAACGTTGTTACGTGCTCCACAATGGAACACAAGACTG
>DAIERH010000279.1:0-261 GCA_027346925.1 Geobacter sp. | reverse complement strand
CGCGGCCAGACTTCCCATTTTTCTTCCCCCTGACACAGAATTGGCGTTCTGAACCCCCATGTGGATGAAGAACAACATGCCAATATCATGCCATAAAACAGTGTTCCGTGCGCCATAATGGAACACATGGCTGTTCACAAGTGTCTCTCCATGGAACACCAACCAGCCCATTAGGCCTCTTTTCGCCATCCAGCCAGCGACCGTAAAATTATTTGAGACCATCGAACAGCCCGTTCAACCTGCCGATAATCCGGTGGATTA
>DAIERH010000278.1 GCA_027346925.1 Geobacter sp. | reverse complement strand
CAAGCACTATCACGCGGGAGGGGGGCTGGGTGGTCTCGGGGACAAAAATGTGACGTAGGGTTTTGCGGAGGTGCGTGATGTCCTTACCGGGATATACAGTCAGTCCGGCAGTTGGCGCTGCACCGATATGCCAAAGCTTGTTGTTTTTTGCGCATGTTAATGATCGCCGTAATCGAGCCACCTTGTGATCGCCGTAATCGAGCCACCCCTTAGAGAACGTGATCGCCTTAATGGAGCCAGTTGATGATCGGCCTAATGGAGCCACCCTGCGATCGCCGTAATCGAGCCATTTAACACTTTCCGGGTCTCGGACTTTTCCTAAGAACTGGTGTACCCTCCCTTATTTCTACTTCATTCGGGAGGGCACCAATGACCAACAGGAGGTTCGAGATGTTTGAGTATCGTCAAATTCTTTCTCAGATGCGATTGGGGGCTTCTGACCGCCAAATCGCCAAAGCCGGTCTTATCGGCCGGGTTAAGGCCGGTGAGGTGCGGGCCATTGCCCAACACCATGACTGGCTCAATCCGCAGCACCCCATCCCCGACGACAGCACCCTTGCCTTAGTCCTCCAGCGCAAGAGCAGCCTGCCGGCTCAGGAGTCACTAGCCAAACCCTTTGAGGACCAGATTAAGGTCTGGCAGCAGGAAGGCATCCAAGGTTCGACCATCTTCCAGACCTTGGTGCGCAACCACCAATTCCAGGGCAGCTACTCCTCGGTACGACGCCTGCTGCGGAAGATCGGCGGCAATGCCCCGCAGGCCACGGTTATGCTCGACTTCGATCCCGGCGACGTGGCCCAGGTTGATTTCGGCTCTGGCCCCAAGATCACCGACCGGCGGACTGGCGAGCAGTTCGCCACCCACTTCTTTGTCATGACCCTGGCCTTCAGCCGGCACCAATACGCCGAAATCGTGCGGGACCAGAAGGTCGCCACCTGGCTGGGATGCCACCGGCGAGCCTTTGAGTACTTTGCCGGAGTGCCGGCCAAGGTCATGATCGACAACCTGAAGTCTGGAATCATCAAGGCCTGCCGACACGATCCCGAGGTGCAGCGTACCTATGCCGAGTGCGCCGAGGGCTTCGGGTTCCTGATCTCGCCATGCCCGCCTAGGGATCCGCAGAAAAAGGGACGGGTTGAGGCCGGGGTCAAGTACATCAAGCGCAACTTCATGCCGCTACGCGACTTCACCGATCTTGCCGACGCCAACCGGCAGCTGAAGGATTGGATCCGCGACACCGCAGGCCACCGGATCCACGGCACCACCAAGCAGCAACCGCTATCCCTCTTTGCCGACATCGAAAAGGATCATCTCCGCCCCCTGCCCGATGCCCCGCCCGAACTGGCCATCTGGGCCAAACACAAGCTGCACGGCAACTGTCATCTCCAGTTCGACCGGGCCTTCTACTCGGCACCGTTTCGCTTCGTGCATGCCGAGCTCTGGGTGCGGGCCGCGGAGACCACGGTAAAGATCTTCAAGAACCACGAGCTGTTGGCCATCCATCCCAGGCAGCATAAACCCGGCGCCAAGTCCACCATCCAAGATCACCTGCCGCCCGAGGCGGTCGCCTACCTCATGCACGATCCCCAGTGGTGCCTGGCCCAGGCCGAGGCGGTCGGCCCCTGTTGCAGCGCCTTGATCAAACAACTCTTCAATCACCGGGTGCTGGACAACCTGCGGGCTGCCCAAGGCATCGTCGCCTTTGCCAAATCGGCAGGACGAGAACGGCTGGAGGCCGCCTGCGAACGTGCCCTGATCTTCGACAATCCCCGATACCAGACAGTCAAAATCATTCTGGCCAAGGGGCTCGACTCCCAACCGCTTGAGGCGGATGCCGCTCCCTTGCCCGCCGCCTATACCGGCGCCGGCCGCTTCTGCCGCCTCCAGCAATCCACCATCATTCAATGAGTTACGAGGACTGACCATGAACCCCATCCCCGAATTGATACCCATGCTCAAACAACTGCGGCTCTCCGGCATCCTCGACTCTCTAGAGTTGCGCAACCGCCAAGCCATCGAAGAAAAAATCGCCTACACCGATTTTCTGGCCATGCTCATCCAGGACGAGGTCGCCCGGCGCACCCAGCGCAAGCTGGCCATGGCCATCCGCCGGGCCAATTTCCGCAACCACAAGACCATCGAGGACTTCGATTTCTCCTTCAACCCCAAGATCAACCGCGCCCAGGTCATGGACCTGGCCACCTGCCGCTTCCTGGAAGAAAAGGCCTGCGTATTGATCGCCGGGCCATGCGGCACCGGCAAGAGCCATCTGGCTCAGGCCCTGGGCCATTGCGCCATCCGATTCGGTCATGACGTGCTGTTTCTCTCCCAGACCAAGATGTTCGGCCAATTGCACGCCGCCCGCGCCACCAACTCCCATGACCGACGTCTGGCGGCCCTGGCCAAGGTCGATCTGCTGATTATCGATGACTTCGGGCTGAAACCGCTCCGTTCCCCTCAGGACGAGGACTTCCACGACCTGATCGCCGAACGCTACGAACGGAAAGGAACGATCATCACCAGCAACCTGGATCTCTCCGAATGGGGCGACGCATTTCCCAACAAACTGCTTGGCGCCGCCACCATCGACCGTATCCGACACGGCGCCTACAACGTAATCCTGGACGGGAAGAGCTTCCGGTCAGAGAAGTCTCTTCCTAATTCACCAAAATCAACCATTGAAAAAGGAGGGAAAACTATCTAATTTTGACTCACCCCGAGACCCAAAGTCGGCCTCTGCAAGTGGCTCGATTACGGCGATCACGGACTGGCTCCATTAGGGCGATCAATGACACGTTTGTTGGATGAATGTCAGAAGAGCAGAAACAAGATGCTCTATCCGTATATCCTGGTTTTGCTCCAAACTGGTATGCGACCGAGCGAAGCGGCCGGTTTGCGTTGGAGTCAGATAGATTTAGCGAGTCGCTCTCTGACCTTGCACATAACCAAAAATGAGCCAAGGACTGTTCCGTTGACCAAGGTCGTC
>DAIERH010000277.1 GCA_027346925.1 Geobacter sp. | reverse complement strand
AATCTTGCGGATCGTGTTGTTGTTGAAGTCGGCGACGTAGAGGACGGTCCCGTCCGTGGTTATGCCGGCCGGGAGATTAAAGGCGGCGGCGCTTCCGGTTCCGTCAAGATAGCCGCCACTTCCCGCACTGCCTGCCAGCGTGGTTACCACCCTGGTCGAGATATTGATTTTACGGAT
Source organism: Geobacter sp. (assembly GCA_027346925.1). GTDB lineage: Bacteria > Desulfobacterota > Desulfuromonadia > Geobacterales > Pseudopelobacteraceae > JACPFJ01. The sequence continues at coordinate 2,840 of DAIERH010000277.1, read as the reverse complement.
GGTATTATTGCCGGCATCGGTTACATAGAGGTTTGTGCTGTCCGTGGTTATGCCGAGAGGTTCATTAAAGGTGGCCGCGGCCCCTGTCCCGTCTGACGGGCCGGCAACGCCTGGCTTGCCGGCCAGGGTGGTGACGACCCCGGTCGCTATGTCGATCTTGCGGATGGTGTTGCTGGTGGAGTCAGTCACATAGAGGCTCGTGCCGTCCGTGGCGATGTCATGGGGGCCGTTAAAGGTGGCCGCGGTTCCTATGCCGTCCGCCGTGCCCGAAACGCCGGCCTTGCCGGCCAGGGTGGTTACGGCCCCGGTCGCCTTGTTAATCATGCGGATGGTGTTGTTCCCGTAGTCAGCCACATACAGGGTGGTTTTATCCGCGGACACGGCTATCCCGTTTGGAAGCTTGAACCGCGCTGCGGTCCCGACGGCATCCGTCGATCCGGCAACGCCCGGACTGCCTGCAATCGTTGCCACGGTATTTTTGGAGGTCTCAAAGACCGACCCGGATGTGTATGTCGCCGCAGGGGCGTTGGTGATGGCTGTTGATCCACAGCCGGGGAGTGATAGTAGGGCGAGGATCAGGCAGAGAAACATTTTATTCATTTCCAACTCCTTCCGGACCAGGCTCTGATTTTTGCCATTTGTTTCAGCCGCTTATTCCGCGGGTGTCGCATGGGCGAATTATTATAGAGCACTTTTAGCAAACTTTATCATTAAACAAAACCCCAAAGTGTGAAAAGATTGTGAAAAAATCAGGAGGGCCCGTGGAGCCGGGCGGGCCGTGAACGGAATGGGTTGCCTGGTCGATGATGCCTGCCGCCTTATCCCCCCGCAACCGTCATGACCAGTTGCGACGTGGCGCGGGTCATGGCCACGTAGAGCAGCTTTGCCGCCTCGGCATCCTCCCTGGCCTGCTGCGCGATGCGGCCGCCCATGATGGCCACCAGCGGGAATTCCAGCCCCTTGCTGTTGTGCATGGTCAGAAACCTCACCTTGTCGTCGTCCTTGGCGAAAGAGAGCGAATCCTTGCCGACCACGTAGATATGCTGCTCGCTGAGCGCCCGGTACATCTCCCGGCGGTCCTCCCCATCCCAGTACAAGACCGCCATATCCTTCCAGGCAACCCCTTTCCGGTTGGCCTCCTTAAGCCGCCGGGCGATCTCGTCGGCCTCGTCGCGGACGGTGGGGAGCTTCACCAGGAGCGGCCTGGTGCCGCGGCGGCCCGCCGAGACCGGGGCCAGCCGGGGGATGCCGTCCTCGTCCGCATCTTCCTGGGTCAGGAGCTGGCGGGCGAACCCGGCGGCAAAGTCCAGGATCTCGCTGGTGTTGCGATAGTTGACCCTGAGGATGGTGGTGCGCCCCTGGGCCTGGATGCCGACCCCCTTGAAGCTGAACCTCCCCTTCCCCCGGGTGGCGTAGATCGATTGGGCGTCGTCGTAGAGCACCAGCAGGGAGTTGGTCGCGGGATTGACCATCTGCACCACCAGCTTGAACCATTCAGGCCGGAAATCATGCCCCTCGTCGATCATGACCGCATCATACTGCCCGGCCGGGATCATCCCCCGCTCCACCTCGCGGATCACCTTATCCACCATCTCGTCGAAGAACGCGTCCGTGTCGCCGGCATTGAGCGGCAGCCCGACGTTGAAGGCCGTCAGTTGCCGGCGGCACCAGGCGTGAAAGGTGTGGACATGGACCTTGTCGGCTATCCCCTTGACCTGCATCCAGTGTTCGAGCCGCTGGGCCAGGAGCCGGTTGAAGCAGAGCACCAGGATCGGCCTGGAGCACGCCTTGGCCAGGTGTTGGGCGCGGTACCCCAGGATCAGGGTCTTGCCGGAACCGGCCACCCCGTGGATCACCCGGTGCCCCTCGCCCAGGCTGCGGGCCAGTTGCTCCTGTTGCAGGTCCATCACCCGCGTGATGTCGGGCAGGGTCCGGGGCTCGTCGTCCAGTTCGTCGAAGAGAGAGGCCTGCCTGTGGGGCAGGCGGATCTCGGGGAAGAGGTGCCAGCGCACCCGGTCGATCTGGGGCAGGGTGAGCATCCCCTGGCGGTTGAAGGGGAACATCTCCCACAACCGTTCCTGAAAGGCCAGGGGGTCGGTGGTTTCGGTCATCTCGTCCTTGCAGATGACCCGGTGCGGTTCGATGACGTCGCCGAGATCGGTTTGTTCGAACTCCCCGCGGCTGATCCTGGTCAGGACCACGCCGAAGGTCCACGGGAAGAGGAGTTTGCCCTGTTGCTTGCCTTCGGCCCAGATAAGCTGGGGATCGGTCTTGAGGATATCCACGACGGCCAGGGCATAGCCGCGCGCCTGTTGCAGCGGGTTTTTCTGCGCCACCGGCCCGCCATTGGTCAGGATCGTCGCCTCATACGGATCGATCCGCTGGATGCTGTCGCAACGCCAGTCCTTGACCTCCAGGATGATGATGCCGCGCCTGGGGTGGAGGATGATGAAGTCGGGATGGAGCCGGGCCGGGCCGATGGGGACGTTGTACCAGCAGAGGTAGTCGTCTTCCAGCACGGCCTCCAGCAGCCGGGCGAAACGGCGCTCGCCGGGAGCGTCGAACTTGCAGGTGGTTATGGAGGGGATGAGTGTGGACATGGTGTGTGGTCCTTTATTTTGCGGGGAATAAAAGGCCTGTTCTTCGCGGTGTCGGGAGCAGTCTGTGCAGGGTCTGCATGCGGAGGGGGCCTCCGGTGTGGTTATGATGTCAGGGTTCTGCCAACACAAGGCTGACCGGCCCGGTTTTCAGGGGCCGGTTTAGCCGCGAGTTGGTACATCTTTTTATCTTATGTCCTATGTCGGGAGCAGCCCCCTTTGCTTCTTCATAACACCTCTCCC
>DAIERH010000276.1 GCA_027346925.1 Geobacter sp. | reverse complement strand
ACCTATTTCTGAACGATGAAATCGTCCCTCCTGTTTTTTGCCCAGGCGGCTTCATCGTGTCCCGTCACGGCCGGATGCTCCTTGCCGTAACTTACGGCGGTGAGCCGCTCGGCGGGCACTCCAAGGGTAATCAGGTACTGGAGAGCCGATTTGGCGCGCCGCTCGCCCAGGGCCAGGTTGTACTCCGCTGAACCGCGCTCGTCGCAATTCCCCTCGATCCTGACCTTGGCACCGGGCTTGGCCTTGAGCATCACATCGGCATTCTTGGCAAGTGCTTTGCGGTCGGCCCCGCTCAGGTCGGCTTTGTCGAAATCGAAATAAATGGATTCGAACGCTGCGGCAGTTGCCGAGGCCTTTGCGCCCTCCGCCTCAAGCGGCTTCACGGGAGGTGGCGTTGCCGCTTTCGTTTGCACTGCCGCCGGCTTGGCCGGTTCCACCTTCGCCTTTGCAGTCTGAGAGGAAATGGGCTCCTCCTTCTTGACCACCGCCTTGTTGGCGCAGCCGGAAACCGCCATCATGACCACCCCCACTGCCGCAAGCATAATCCGTCCGTTACTTTTCATCGTTCCGCTCCTTTCCCGGTTTTGTGTTGACAATCGTTTTGCCATAGAATTATTTTAAACACAAAATATTTGTACACCAACCTAAAATACATTTCAAACTATTTTTATGAGCAGATCGGACAAAACCATTTCCGGAATTATCGACGCACTGCGTCGGATCTTCATTGCCCTCGAGGGACAGCCCTGTTCTCCGGACAAGGGGATTGATCTGACCGGAAGACAGGTCATCGCGCTCCTGCTGATTGGCGTACAAGGCTCGCTTACCGTGTCCCGCCTGGCCGCGCTGATGTCGTTGAAGATGGCTGCCGTCAGCGGCTTGCTGAAAAGGCTTGAAGACTTGAAGCTTATCTGCAGGTGCCACAACATCGGTGACCGGCGGGTCGTCACGCTTTCTCTGACGCAGGCTGGAAGCAGGATGGCGCGGGCAATCTCGGTAAGGGGGAGGGATTTTATTGCTGCCATGGAATTGAACGATGCCAGCAGGCTGGAAGCCATCCAGTACAGCCTGGAGTGCATCGTGGATATCCTGGAAAGCCAGATCGGACGGAAGGGATGACGGGCATGCCTGTTCACGTACGGAGGACATGTGCATGCCCGGCCGGAAAAAGGGACGGCAGGAGGAGAAACCCTTGCCGCGCCGTCATTGCGGTGATGTCCCTTGTCGTTCTCGCCGTCGTCGCCGCCCCCTCCGCTGCCGTCCCCACGGTCGTGGTCGGGGCACAGGTCCTTCACGAGAGCGGCTACGCCGACCTCCTCGGAAAGCGCGTCGGCCTTGTCACGAACCATACAGCCGTTGTGGATGGAACTCATCTGGTCGACTTGATGCACGCAAGCGGCAAGGTGCGGCTTGTGGCCCTGTTTGCCCCGGAACACGGCCTTCGCGGTTTGAAGGAGGACGGGGTTAACTTCGGGGAGAGAAGGGACGATCAGAGTGGCGCGCCAGTATACAGCCTCTACGGTACGGTGCGGAAACCGACCCCGGAGATGATGCGCGGTCTCGATCTCCTCCTGTTCGACATCCAGGACATCGGCGCGCGTTTTTATACGTTCATATCGACCATGGGACTTGCAATGCAGGCGGCAGCCGAGGCGCACATCCCGTTCGTGGTTCTCGACCGTCCCAATCCGCTGGGAGGTGAGTATGTCGCGGGCCCGCCCCTGGATGGGGAATACGCCTCGTTCACGGGGAGATATCCCATCCCGGTGACCCACGGCATGACAGTCGGCGAACTGGCGCTCCTGATTAAGGGGGAACGGATGCTGCCGGGGTTGGAGGGGCTTGACCTGCGAGTAGTCAGGATGATAGGGTGGCGGCGCGGGATGCAGTGGCCGGAAACCGGCCTGAAATGGGTGCGGACCAGCCCCAACATCCCCGACTTCGAGACGGCGCTCCTCTACCCGGGCATCTGCTTCTTCGAAGGGACCTCCGCGAGCGTGGGGCGCGGCACCCGGGAACCGTTCAAGCTGGTGGGGTTCCCGGGCATCCCAGCCGGTGAGCTGGCACATCGGCTCAACAGCGGGAACCTGCCGGGCGTCAGGTTCGAAGCGGTGACGTTCACACCCAGGAGCATCCCCGGCATGAGCAGCAACCCCAAATATCAGGACCGGGAGGTCCCGGGCATTAAGATCACCATCACCGACCCGCATGCGTACCGGCCCGTGGAGACGGGTGTCCATCTCATCTGCGCCTTGTACGGTTCCCTGGGCAACAGGGAACGGGAACGGTTCTTCCGCCCTGCGGGGTTCGATCATCTGGCCGGGACACGCACCCTGCGGCTAGCTGTCGAGAGAGGAGCGCCGCCGGAGGAGATAATCACCGCATGGAAGGCCGGATGCGGGCGTTTCGCGGAAACGCGCGCCCGATACCTTCTCTACTGAACCCACAAACATTACAAGGAGTCTGGACATGAAAACGACATTCGTGAAGCTTAAACTTGTTTGGTTTGCCATGCTCATCGCATTTGCCGGCATGATGCTTCTGGGCGGATGCGCCCGCTATGCCCGCAATGTGAACACGCTCTATGAGCCGACAGCGACTGTTCGGGGCGGTTCCGGCCAAGTCTATATCGTCATTCCGGAAAGCCAGCGGACCCAATCACCTGATATCAAGTGGGTGCTTGGCAAGGTTAAAGATGACGAAAACAGACAGATCGATGAGGTCTTCAGCCCCCGTTCTCCGGCAGAGATCATCCAGGAGGCGTTCGGCCAGGAGTTCAAAAAGGCCGGTTATACCGTCATGCCGGCCACGAAACGTCTTGCCGCCCAACAACTGGTGCTCGACCTTACCAAAACGGAAATTGAACTGGATCAAATCTCCGACCTGGCGGATATCAAGGCAAAATGCCGGGTGCTGGTTGGGGTGGACGTATTCAGGAATGGTCTGTTGATCAAACGGCTTCAATATGAATCGACATCCTCGAAGGACGATATCAGGGATCGTGACATGCTTGCCGGC
>DAIERH010000275.1 GCA_027346925.1 Geobacter sp. | reverse complement strand
GTGCCCTCGATCTTGACGATTGTTGCGCTGAGCCCGACCTCGTTGATGGCGCCGGTCTGGCTGTCCGGCAGCTTGATGAACATAGTAGCGGCCATGCCCGATGCGAGCTGATCGCACGAGGTGATACTCATCGCCGCCCCTCCCAGGGAGATGTCCTTGATGATGCCCGAATTGATGCCCCCCTCGAAGATCAGATCGGCCTCCACCTTGATATCGAGCAGGACCCGCACGAAACGGCGCCGGTCCGATGATATCCTGGCATAGCCGAACCTGCAGAGGATCACTCGCTTTTTGGCGACATTGACGTAAAAGGCCTCGGCCACCAAATCCTCTTTGACGGGGCTCTTTTCATGGGAGTAGATCAAGGCCCTGCGCTCCATGGTGATGACCTTTGCCTGGTAGTCATGCACCTCGAACTCGGCCATCTCGTTTTCCACACTGAGCAGCGTGGCATCATAGGAAACGGGAATCTCCTTGTAATAATTGAGAAAGGTAAAACGTTGCCCGATCATGCCCTTGAGGAACTGGATAATGACCAGATTATCCTCATGATCGGTGCCCCGTATGACCCTGTCGAAGTATCGCTGCATGGCGCTTCCCTGAAATGGTTACTGAAATAGCGTGAATTACTGTCTTGCGTTATATCTGAAATTATTTTATCTATCAGAAATCATCTCCGGCGACAAGAATTAAAGAAAGGCCCCATGCACAATTCACACCCCGGACGTGTTGTCCTGAAACTGGCGTTTCCCGTGCTGTGGGCCGGCGTCGGCGTCATTGCGGCCGTCGGCCCTTCATGGGGCGACATCTACCGTTTCGTAACCGTCGACGGGATCGAATCCTTTACCGATGCCCCGCTCAGCAAGGATGCCAAGGTCGTGGTCAGGACCTCGTCCAAAAAGAAGCGGGCAAAACAAAAGGCCGCTCCGTCACAGAAGGCCCATGATGTCTCCCTGAACGAGATTGCCGAAAAGACCGTGACCGCCTCCTTTGCTCCCCAGCCGGCCGTTGTCACTGCCAGCGAGCCGCACCTGCCACCGGTCGGCGGGACAATCACCTCCGGCGTGGGGATGCGCATAGATCCCATTGACGGCAAATGGCGCTACCATTCCGGCATCGACATCGCCATCCCGGAAGGGACACCGGTAAAACCCGCCGCACCGGGGGTGGTGGTCTACAGCGGGCACCGCCCGGGATACGGCTACACCATCCTCGTGGAGCACGACAACGGCCTGATCACGCTCTATGCCCACAACAGCCGCCTGATGGCCGCTCCGGGTCAGATGGTCGATGCGGACACGGTCATCGCCTATTCCGGCTCCACGGGCCGTTCCACCGGGCCGCACCTGCACTTCGAGGCTTGGCAGGCGGGGGTCAACGTCACCCCTGCCTTCATGGCCGGCGCCACCGTGCAACTGCCCAAGATCCGCACGGCAGCACACAAACCAAAGGCCTCCTTCCGCAAGGAGATCCTGGCCGACGGATCGGTCCTCTTCACCAACATCCCCGCCTCAACCCCCTGATGCTCGACCAGATCGCCAAGTATAGCGGCAAACTGCTTGCCGACCGCTCAGCTGCGCCGGAAGGCATCGCCTTTGCCGCCCAGGACGATGTCATACTGACCGCCGGCGAGCCCGAACTGGCCCGGCTGGCCGGCGATATCCTGGCCCAGCTCAACTGCCTGGCCCTGGCCGTGGCCCGTCCCTCCCTCCCCTTTGCCGAGTTTCTCGCACAACGGCTAGCGGCCGGTGAGCAGCGCATCGTGCCTAGGGACACCGAGACCCGCACCTTCCTGCACGACATCCCGATCCTGCGCCGGGCCGAACTGGGCAACCGGCCAGCCGACACTATTGCTCATTTGTTGGGCAACCGCAAGGGGATCGTGGTCGAGGGGGTGGGGATCGTGGCCACGGGCGGGCTGACGGTGGAGCAGGGGTACATCAACTGGTCGTCGGTGTTCCACTCCACCTTCATCAAATACCTGGAGGACGTGCTGGAGCAGGGCTTCCTGCTGCCGGGCGAGGCCGAGGCCTTTACCCGTTTCCGCCGGGAGTGGCTGCTGCCGCTCTCGGCAGAGGGGCTGGAATTCAGGACAGGTCCGATCCCGGAGAAGGAAGACATCCTGGACGAGATCGCCCGGGTTGGGCGCTATACCGTGCAGCGCGGCTTGGTGGACTCCTTTTTCGGCAACATCTCCTATTCAAACGGCGACCTGATATACATCTCCCAGACAGCCTCCAGCCTGGACGAGCTGGCCGGCTGCATCGACCCGGTCCCCTTCGGGAACACCTCCACCGTGGGCATCACCGCATCCAGCGAACTCGTGGCCCACCGCCGCATCTTCGAGGTTACCGGATGCCGCGCCATCCTGCACGGTCACCCCCGCTTTGCGGTGGTCATGAGCATGCTGTGCGAGGAGAGGCAAGGCTGCACGATAACGGATTGCTGGCGGGATTGCCCCAAGGTCAGGATACTGGGGGGCACGCCCGTGGTGGCGGGCGAGATCGGGGCGGGCGGGATCGCCAGGAACGTTCCGCCGGTGATCGGAAGACCGGGCCGGGCCATCGTCTACGGACACGGCGTGTTCAGCATCGGCACGAACGACTTCAGAGAGGCGTTCCGGTCATTGGTGGAGGTGGAGAACTGGTGCCGGGAGGAGTATTTCCGGCGGTTCGACGAGAAGCGGAATTCGTGCTGATTTTCGGCTTGCCCCCATCAATCGGGCCATCTTGCAAGTCTCCCTCAACTACCCTCTCTACCTCGCATCATAAATGAGCCATCAATAACCTACCATCTCGTTTTCATGTCCGAAAACAGCCAGTATTTTTTCCCCGTCGTGCTATAAGGAACATACGGAAGGGGAAAGAAATGCCACTCAAAGGAACACATACCCCGCTGCTGGATGACAGTGCCTGCTATGCCGCCATGCTGGCCCACGACAGCCGTTTCGACGGCCGCTTCTTTTGCGGGGTCTCCTCCACCGGCATCTATTGCCGCCCTGTTTGCCGTGTAAAACCGCCCAAGGAGAAAAACTGTTCATTTTTCATCAGCGCCGCCGCGGCCG
>DAIERH010000274.1 GCA_027346925.1 Geobacter sp. | reverse complement strand
TAAACAGTAGATGGTGCGTTAGCCAAATCGATTTTCTGCCGGAAAAATGCGGAAAATCAATTTGTAACATCCTGCATTCCCAGTGCCTGCCGCAGGGCGGCTCCAAGCGCGGCCAGGTTGTAGGGTTTCTGGATAAAGCCGGCCAGCCCCTTGCCGATGAACCGCTGGCTGACCTCTTGCTCGTTGTAGCCGCTGGACATGATCACGCGTACGTCGGGGCTGATCCGGCGCAGTTCGCGGAAGGTCTCTTCGCCGTCCATGCGGGGCATGGTCAGGTCGAGGATTACCGCGGCGATCTCCGTGCCGTGCGTTCGGTAGACATCCAGCGCTTCGTGCCCGTTGCCGGCGGTCAGCACGCTGAAGCCGAGCATCTCCAGCATTTCACCCCCCAGGGCACGGATGGTCTCCTCGTCGTCCACCAGGAGGATCATGCCGTTGCCGCGCCAGGGCGCTTCCGGGGCGGCTGCGCTCCGAACCCTCTCGGCGTGGCCGGGGGCGGTGGGCAGGAGCACCTTGAAGGTGGTCCCCTTGCCCGGTTCGCTGTAGACCTTGATGGCGCCCCGGTGGCCGCGGACGATGCCCAGCACGGCGGCCATCCCCAGGCCGCGGCCGGTGAACTTGGTGGTGAAGAACGGGTCGAAGATCCTGGCCAGGGTGTCCCGGTCCATGCCGCAACCGGTATCAGCCACTTCCACGAACACGTAGAGCCCCTCGGGCAGGGGTTCGTCCAGGCTGATGTCGGACAGGTAGCCGCGTTCGCAGCGCATGACGCCGGTGGTGATGGCGATCACCCCGTTGTTGTCGCCGATGGCCTCGGAGGCGTTGATGACCAGGTTCATCAGCACCTGGCGCACCTGGGTGGCGTCCACCTCGACCGGTGGGAGGTTCGTTGCCAGGTTGAAACGCAGGAGCGCCTTCTTGGAGATGGACACCTCCAGCATGTGGGTCATCTCCGTGACCAGGTCGCCCAGATCGACGGTCTCCACGACAAACTTTCCCTTGCCGGAGTAGGCCAGCATCTGGCGGGAGAGATCGGCCGCGCGCTGGGCGGACTGTTCGATGCTGACCAGGTTGTCGCGGGCCGGCGAGGCAGGGTTCAGCCGCAGTATGGCCAGTTCGGCGTGGCCGAGGATGGTCATCAGGATGTTGTTGAAGTCGTGGGCAATGCCCCCGGCCAGCACCCCCAGGCTTTCCAGTTTCTGGGCGTGCAGCACCTGGGCTTCCAGTTTGTGGCGGTCCGCCTCGATCAGCTTGCGCTCGGTGATGTCCTGAATGGTGCCGAACATCTTCAGCAGCCTGCCGTCGCTGCCGAACTCCAGGTGCCCCAGGCCGTGCACCCACCGCACGGACCGGTCGCTGACCCGCTCTATCCGGTATTCCTTGTTGAATGCCTGCCCTTCCCCAACGACGTGCCGCGCTAAATAGGCGGACATCTCGTCACGCTGATCGGGATGCACGAGCCCCAACCACCCCTGGGGGTCCCGCGGATAATCGTCGTCGATGCCGAAAATGGCGTCCAATTCTTCCGAACTGGTCCAGAAGCCGGTGGTGATGTCAAACTCGTAATGGCCGATGTGGGCCACCCGCTGGGACTCCTTGAGCCGGGCTTCGCTATGGCGCAGACCCTCCTCGACCCGCTTGCATTCCGTGACGTCCTCGGCCACCTCGATAAAGCCGGTGGCAACGCCCTTGCCGTCAAAGAGCGGCACGGTGCGGAGACGCACCGCAAAGCGGCTGCCGTCCTCCCTGACCCCCTCCGTATCCACCTGGCCGACACCGCCGGTCTGCATGGAAACAGTGCCGGGGCAATGGGGGCAGATGTACTCGCGCCGCTCGAACTGCTCGTGGCAGGGTTGCCCGATGAACGATTCCTGTGAACGGCCGAACCAGATGGACTGGGTGCGGTTTGTCATGACGATGCGATGGGTCTGGTCGATCAGGGCAATCCCCAGCGGCAGGTTGTCAACCAGGGTACGATAAAACTCTTCGCTGGTCCGCAGGGCCTCTTCGGCGCGCTCGCGCTCACGTATCTCGTATGTCAGCTTTTGGTTGGCCTCGGAAAGCTGGCCGGTGCGTTCATCCACCATCCGTTGCAGCACCAGGGGCTGTTTGTAGAGGGTGCCCAGCATGCTGGCCACCAGTGCGCCGATGAAGAGCACCAGGACGCTTTCACCGACAATGGCCGGCCAGGAGCGCCAGCCTGCCCGGGGCTGCAGGCCGAGGATCCAGGAGCCGTTGGGCACGTCGATGGTGTACCGCACCGGGCTGCGGAGCGGGGTGCCGGAGGAGCGGGCGAACACCTCGGGTCTTCCCGTGTCCGGGCGGATGCGGGAGAGTTCGTAGTCATAGCCTGACTCCACGCCCTGCTCAAGCCGGGCGGCATCGAGCAGGTCCGGGATGCGTATGACCACGGCCACCAGGCCCCAGAGATATTCGCTGCCGTCCGCCCTGTTGAGAAACACCGGCAGCCGCCCCACCACCGCCTGTCCCCCCTGGATGAGTTCAGCGGGGCCGGCCAGGCTCAAGCGGCGCATTTTGACGGCCAGCAGGGCCTCGCCACCGCGCACGGTGTCGGCAAAGAGATTGAGGCCGAGAGCCTTCTCGTTTCCCCGTAGCGGTGCGATCTGCCGGATGATGCCGTCCGGGACAAGTTGCAGGCTGTCGATGCCTCCGTACAGGGAGAGCATTTCGTTCCCCAGTTGCTCGAAGTGGTCGATCCGGCCGTGCCCCTGGCGGATGAGTGTCGCCAGGGCATAGGTGGCTGAAAGGGAGCGGTTCAAGTGGTCGTGTATGGTGTAGGCGAAGCGGGCGGTAATGTCGCCTGCCTGCTTGTGCCTCCCCTGCAGGCGGTTGTTCTCGACGAACAGGACAACCAGCGTGCCCAGCAGGGAGACTGCCAGGAAGGTCAGCAGCATGACGACCCGGACCCTGGCCGTTCCCGGGGGACGGCCGGCGGGCGCGGGGGGATCGTGCACCGGCGGCGGGGTGGAGGCGGTAGCGGACATTTCGGCTCCTCGAATCGGTCCGGACGGGCGCGCGGGGGGATGTACATCAATCCTGGACGG
>DAIERH010000273.1 GCA_027346925.1 Geobacter sp. | reverse complement strand
GTGGCGGGCACTGTTTCGGCCATCCTGTTCGCCCTTGCCAGCGGTTTCGTGGTCTACGGCATCCTGTCCAAGACCGTCGGCATCCGTTTGAGCGAGGAAGACGAATACGCCGGCGCCGACCTGGCCATTCACCACATCGATGCCTATCCCGAGGACAGCATCCGGTAATCCGGCTCGGGCCCGCTCCGGGGAAAGGGAATAAACCCTGTAAAAACCTTTTCTTCCGTTGACAAGGACGTGGAGAGATGCTATGTAAACTGCATTTTATCCGACATTTCTCCACTCTCCGTGCGCCGTTGTCCCAGTGCCGGCCAAGAAGAGGTCTACTACGGTGATATCCTTGAAATTATGCCGCACCATCCTGATCAGGCTTTTCATTGCAGTGGTCATAATTTCAACGTTACTGGTGCCTGCCGGGTTCTGCCAGGAAACGGAAGACTCCCAGATATTCATCACCGGCTTCAACGCCTACCAGCAGAAAGACTACCCCAGCGCAATCGCGAAACTGAACGAGGTGCTGGCAAAATATCCCGATACATCACTGCGTGACATGGCCCTGTTCTGGCTCGCCCGCTCGTACTTCAGGAACGGGAACCAGCTCGATGCGGCCCGTGTCATGTCCCAATTCTCCAAGGAATATCCTGACAACCCCCTCAAGACTACCGTGGAAGAGGACCTTCTCAATCTGGTGGCGCGGTACGAGAAAGGGGAAAAACTGCCGGCCGGCACACCGCCCGTCAAGGTCGCGGAAGAGCAGGCCGCCCGGAAGGCGAAGGCGGAGCAGGAGCACTTGGCTATTGCCCGGAAGGAACAGGAGCGGATTGCAGCCGAGAAGTTGAAGGCCGAGCAGGCACGGATAGCTGCCGCAAAGGCTGAACAGGAACGGCTGGCCCAGGAGAAAGCGGCCAAGGAAAAGGCCATGGCGCAGGGTGAACAGCAGCGCTTGGCGGCCGCCAAGGCGGAAGCGGAACGCAAGACTGCCGAAAAAGAACGTCTCGCGGCAGCACAGGTCGAACAGGAGCGTATGGCCGCCCGGAAGGCCGACGAAGAGCGCCAGGCGGCCGAAGTTGCGCGCCACAGGCAGCAGCAGGAACGCATCGCCGCCGAAAAGGCCGCTGCGGATGCCGAGGCTGCCCGCCTGGCTGCCGCCCGGAAGGAGCAGGAGCGTCTCGCGGCGGCACAGGCGGAAAAAGAGCGTCAGGCCAAGCAGCGTGAGGCGGAGGAGAAGGCCCGCGCCGCGAAGGCTGCCTTGCGCGAGAAAGCCATTGCCCAGTACAAGTCGATCATCGAGAACTATCCGGAGAGCACGGCCGCCGGTACCGCCGTGGCCAAGCTGAAGGAACTGGGCATTGCCGTGGCAATGCCGCCCAAGGGGGCCGTGGAACAGAAGCCCGAGGAGCAGGCCGAGAATGCCCAGGTGCTGAAGCTTCAGGTGGCTCAGTTCGCGGGTTTTGAATTCAACCTGCTGGCCAAGCCCCAGCCCTACGATGTCGCCCGCCGCATCGGCGTCCCGTTTGAGATCGTCAACCGGGGTAACGGCAAGGACTCGTTCAACCTCGAATCAGGCTTCCCGGCCGAGTTCAAGGCCGGCTTCGCCCCTGCCTCGGCGCCTGATCAACCGATCAGCCAGACGCCGATCATGGCACCCGGCGAAAGCTTCAAGGGAATCGTCACCCTGACCATCCCCGCCACCAGCATCGATGGCCTGCGGATCACCCATCCGGTCAAGGCGGTATCCCGCTTCATGGGCGAGGCCACCCAGTCGCGCGAGGTCACCCTGATTGCGGCGGCGCCGCTCTTGCGGGCAGTCCTGAAGACCGATACGACCCAGCCCCTGCCGGGTGAAAAGATCAAGTACCATGTTGCCGTGCTCAACGTCGGCTCCACGGCGGCCCGAAACGTCACTTTCCGCCTGAATTTCCCTCCCCAGTTCGAACCTCTCGATTATAGCGCGGCCGGTTTCAAGCAAGAGGCGCAATCCGTGCTGGTGCTCGACGGCATGCAGGTCAAGTCCGGAGAGAGCAGGGAGTTTATCGTCACCTTCCGGCTCAAGGACGATTCCCTGGCCGGCCAGGAATTGCTCTGCCGGGCCGAACTGGTGAACAATCCGCTCAAAACCAGTGCGGCGTTCATCTCCAATGCCTCCTTCGTCAAACCGCATCGCGGCATTACGGTGCGCACCGACGCCAGCCGCCTCGTGGCCATCCCCGGCCAGACCGTCACCATCCCGCTGGTTGTGACCAACACCGGCAATATACGTGAGAAGTTCAAGATCGCCTCCCTGGTCAAAGGCGCCCAGCCGGCGACCATCTACCACGACCTCAATAGGGACGGCGTCAGGCAGGCCAATGAACCGGCCGTCACCGAGATCGGCCCGCTTGAGCCCAAGGAAGAGGCCAGTCTCGTCGTGGAGATCAAAACCCCGCGCAACGCCTCCGACGGCTCGGAGGGGGATATACAGGTTTCCCTCGCCACCGATCGGGAGGCAGCGCATGCAGCCACCGTCTCGGCCCGCCTGATCTATTCCCGCCCGGTGCTGCAGATGGCCATGGTCGGCCGCGACGAGCACCCGCGGCCGGGTGAGGTGGCCTCGTTCGACCTGACCATCACCAATCGCGGCTCCAACATCGCCCGGGTGGTGGAGTTGCAGAGCGTCTGGCCCGAGCAGCTTGACCTGATCGCGGCCGAGCCTGCCAACAGTTCGGCCAACGCGGGCAACGTGCTCTGGAAATTCAACGAACTCGGCGCCGGCGAGAAGCGCACCATCAAGGTGTCGTTCCGGGTCAAGGCGGGGACAGGCGTGGGCACGAATATTCACGTTCGCAACGTCCTCAGCTATGAAGATCAACTGGGAAACAGGTACTGACATGGCGCGACATGCATGCAGGGCCGCAGTTGTATGGCTGTTTCTCTCCCTGGTCCCGCCGGTCTGGGGGGGACAGTATTTCCTCTATTCGCCGCGACCAATTACCCCCGAGGAAACGAAGGATGCAAAGGACGGCGTCCTGGTCCGCGAGGTGGAGGTGCGACAGGGGGATACGCTCTCCGGGATCTCGCGCAAGAACAGC
>DAIERH010000272.1 GCA_027346925.1 Geobacter sp. | reverse complement strand
GCTGTCTCCCTGCGTTCCGGAATAGACCAGACGGCCGCTCGTCATGAGGATGCCGGTGACGCTCAGCGCCACGATGAGGAGCACCGCAAACCAGTGCAGGGTGCGCAGTTCCCAGTCCCAGACCGGTACGTAGCGAAAGGCGCCGGGCTCTTCGCGGCGCCTGCTCCGCTGACGGGTCGCCCGGAGCGGGATATGGCCGAGAAATGTCCACTTCTCGCCGCCGCCCGGCAAGAGCGCGCCGTGTGCCACCCCCAACGCCCGAAAACCATGGAGGAGCTTTTCACCGGCCTGGAGATCGGCATGGTAGCGGGTTGATTCACCGGACCGGCAGAGGTAGAGGATGGCATCCAGGTCCCCGCGGGCGATCAACTCCTCCTCGCCCGTCCCGACCCGGCGAACCCGAGCGATGCTGTAACGCAGCACCGGGTCGAGTGGGATGTACGCGAGTTGCTCGTAATGCCGCAGGTCCTCCTTGCGGGAGGCGGCGCTGAGGAGCGCCAGGTCGACTGGGTCGCAAGTCCCGAGCGGAGCCCCGAGGGCGGCGGCAAGGAGGAGGTCCCGCCTCTTTTCTCCCGCGAACGGCACCGGGTCCCCCAGTTCCACGCGGATATCTTCCCCGGGCATCGCCAAGGTGGTCATCTCACTTTCACCTCGCAGTTGATCCCTCCGGCGGGATCGAACATATGGCAGGCGCACGACTGGCAGGGATCGAACGAATGAATAGTGCGCAGCACCTCCAGCGGTCGTTCCGGATCCTGGAGGGGGTGCCGGCCGCCAGCGGCCAGCGCTTGCTCGAAGGGGCCGAGCTGGCCGTCCGCATCACGCCCGCAACTGTTCCAAGTACTCGGTACTACGCACTGGTAGCGGGAGATCCGGCCATTCTCGATCTCCACCCAGTGGGAAAGAGTTCCGCGTGGCGCTTCCATGAAGCCAACCCCCTGGGCGCTCCGCGGCCAGCTCTCCGGTTCCCATTTGTCCGGGTTGAAGGTGGTGCTGTCGCCGGATTTTATCCGCTCCAGCAATTCACCGAACCATTCTTCCATGCGGCGGGCGAGGAGCACCGATTCGAGGGAGCGACACAACGTGCGGCCAAGGGTCGAGTTAAGGGAGTCGCGCCCCGCGCCGAGTTTGGCGAGCGCTTCGTCGACCATGCCCACCGTTTCCGCATGCCCTAGGGCACAGGCGACGAGGATCCGCGCATTGGGACCTACCTGCACGGCCCGACCGTCATAGCGGGGGGCCTTCACCCAGGTGTACTTCTTCGAGCCGGCGAGTTCCCGGTACGGCGGACGCGGCCCCGTATAGCGGGGGGTCGTTTCCCCCCGCAGGGGATGACGTCCTGACTTGTCTCCCTCGGGGTAGCTGTACCAGGCGGAGTCGACAAATTCGGCAATTTTCATCGGGTCGAACGGCTGAAGGCTTTGATAGTTGCCGTCGAGCAGGACCCCGGCCCGGACCCTTCCCCCCTGTGGCGTACCAGAGCAGGAAAAAGCGCATTCCCCGGCGGCAAGGAGAGTCGGGCTGGCGACACCGATGGACGCATACTCCCGGTAGAAGCCGGCAATTGCAAGGACATCCGGGTAGTAGACCTCTTCGACGAAACGGCGGGCTTGACTGATATGTCCCTTGAGCTCATCGAGGCGCACGTTGTTTATGGTCTGCTGGTTGTCGAGGTTTATTGTGCAGGCCATGCCGCCGACGAGGAAATTCGGATGGGGATTCTTCCCGCCGAAGATAGCGTGGAGGCGAATTATCTCCCGCTGCCAGGGGAGCGCCTCCAGGTAGTGCGCAAGCGCGAGGAGGTTCACCTCCGGAGGAAGGTGGTAGGTCGGGTGCCCCCAGTAGTTGCCGGCAAAAATTCCGTACTGGCCGCCGGCCACTGATTTAGCCACCCGCTGCTGCACCTCCCGAAGCCAGGTGGTCGAATTGTTCGGCCAGGGCGAGATGGTCGCGGCAAGTCTCGCCGTTGCTTGGGGGTCGGCGGCGAGGGCGCTTTTCACGTCGACCCAATCAAGGGCGTGGAGGTGGTAGAAGTGCATGACATGGTCCTGCACGGCGCCCATGCCGGCCATGAGGTTGCGAATCAATTCCGCGCAGGGGGGGACAGGGTACTTGAGGGCATCCTCCACCGCCCGGATCGAGGCGATGGCATGCACGCCAGTGCAGACCCCGCAGATCCGCTGCGCCAGCGCCCAGGCGTCGCGCGGGTCGCGACCCTTGAGGATGGTTTCGATCCCCCGGAACTGGGTGGCACTTGCCCAGGCATTGGTGATCCTGCCGCCGCTTGTTTCCAGCTCGATCCGCAGGTGCCCTTCGATCCTGGTTATGGGGTCGATGACGATGCGTTGTGTGGCCATGATCGCTCCTTATGCTGCCGTATCCTTTTTTTCTTCTTCCTTTTCACCCAGGACCGCAAGAGGCACCGATTCGGGCTCGACTTTGCGTTTGCGCTGTCGGGCGATTACCGTGGCAGTGGCGTGGACTGCCACTCCGCCGACCGAAGCGGCAACGGCCGCGGCCCCCAGCATGTTGGCGGAGCTTTCAATCCCTATCCCAGGCAGGACTATATCCGGAATACGCTTGTAAAATGGGGTCATCCGGTCGAAGAAATGGAGTTCGGTGCAGCCGAGGCAGGGATGGCCCGCCTTGATAGGGAAGCTCTGGCCGAGGTTCCACTCCAGGATGGCACAGGGGGCGAAGGTGGCCGGCCCCTTGCACCCCACCCGGTAGAGGCAATACCCCTTGCGGGCGTTTTCATCGTCAAAGCGCTCGGCGAAGTGGCCGGCATCGAAATTCGCTCGTCGCGGGCACTTGTCGTGGATCCGCTGGCCGTAGGCAAAGAGCGGTCGCCCTTCTCCGTCGGCGGGCGGGGTGTGGCCATAAGTCAGATAGTAGCTGATGGTGGCGGTGATCACCTCGGCAATAGGGGGGCAGCCGCCGACGTTGATGACCGGCCGGTCGCGAATGATTGCGTCAACCCCGACAGCGCCGGTGGGGTCGGGACTGGCCGCCTGAACGCAGCCGTAAACGGCGCAGGCCCCCACCGCCAGGACGGCCGTTGCGTTGCGC
>DAIERH010000271.1 GCA_027346925.1 Geobacter sp. | reverse complement strand
CATCCTGCGGGTGAGCGGTATCTACGGCCCCGGACGGTTACCGCTGATGCAGATCAACCAGGGGCAGCCGCTCCTGCGGGAAGAGGAATCCGGCCCCAGTAACCGCATCCATGCCGACGACCTGGCCAACATCTGCCTGGCCGCCGCGGAGAAGGGGGAGGATGGGGATATCTTCAACGTCAGCGACGGCCATCCCCGCAGCATGACGGCGTACTTCAACGCGGTTGCCGATGCCCTGGGGCTGCCGCGCCAGCCCCAGGTAACCATGGAAGAGGCGCGGCGGGTCATGTCGCCGCTCATGATCTCCTATGTCAGCGAGTCGCGGGTGGTGGACAATAGTCTGATGCTGAAAAAACTGGGTGTTACGTTACATTACCCCGCCTTGGCAGAGGGGCTCGCTGCGTCCATCCCCTTTTCTGCAGGGAAACCATGACCGTCGGACAACAGTTGCTGAATATCTTCAAGCGGATGTACCACTTCCATGGCCCATTGCAGTGGTGGCCGGCCGAGACGCCCTTCGAGGTCTGCGTGGGGGCCATCCTGACCCAGAACACGGCCTGGACTAACGTGGAGCGGGCCATCGCCGCCCTCAAGGCCCGCGATCTCCTCTCAGCCGAAGGGCTCCACGCCGTCGCGGCCGGGGAGTTGGCGGCGCTGATCCGTCCCGCCGGTTATTTCAACGTCAAGAGCAGCCGCCTGAAGGCGTTTGTGGGATGGCTCTCCGTCCATCATGGCGGTTCCCTGGAACGGATGTTTGCCGGAGACTGGCGCGTCCTGCGGGGAGAGCTTCTCAAGGTACGTGGCATCGGCCCGGAGACCTGCGACTCGATCCTGCTCTATGCCGGTCAAAAGCCGACCTTTGTGGTGGATGCCTATACCCGGCGCCTGTTCC
Organism: Geobacter sp.; assembly: GCA_027346925.1. Taxonomy (GTDB): domain Bacteria; phylum Desulfobacterota; class Desulfuromonadia; order Geobacterales; family Pseudopelobacteraceae; genus JACPFJ01. The sequence goes on along the minus strand of DAIERH010000271.1, from coordinate 2,199 downwards.
ACCGCCTGGGCCTGCTCCCCGAGGAGGCCGGTTACGAACAGACACGGTCGCTGTTCATGGATAACCTGCCCAACCGTGTTCCGCTGTTCAACGAGTACCATGCCCTGATCGTGGAACAGTGCAAACAGTTCTGCCGGACGCGGCCACGCTGTGACGGTTGCCCGCTCGCCAATCGTTGCTGCTGTAAAAATACTCGACCCGCCCTGTAAAGAAGAGGCAAAATATAAAGTAATGACGGTAAGTTATTCTGTTTGAACTTGCCGTGCCCCCTAACCTCTGCTATAGTATATTCAGATCAGAGAAATAATTGCGAGGGTCGTCACAGACCCTCATTTGCCCTGGTGACTTTCCCTCCTAGTTGCCAGGGTGTTTTTTATTAAGGCGCGGTTGACGTTGTACCGGGGTTATGGTTTAATCGCCGGGTGGAAACGGATGCCTACATCGCTCTCGGCTCCAATCTGGGAGACCGTGAGGTGAACCTGCTGACCGCGGTGGCCGAGATCGGGAGGCTCCCCGACAGCAGGGTGACCGCTTTGTCGCCGTTTTACGAGACATCCCCGGTGGGGGTCAGCGATCAGCCGTTGTTTTTCAACGCGGTCCTGCGGCTTGCTACCGGGCTTGCTCCCCATGTCCTGCTCACCCGTCTCCAGTACATCGAGAATGCCATCTTTAGCCGGACGAGGACGATCCGCTGGGGGCCGCGCGTCATTGATCTGGACCTGCTGCTGTACGGCAATGAGGTCATCGACGACGAGGCGCTGACCGTGCCCCACCCGCGCATGATGGAGCGGCGTTTCGTGCTTCAGCCGCTCTGCGATATCGCGCCGGACCTGGTGCATCCCGTGCTGGAGAGGCGCATGACGGAACTGCTGGCCGGTCTGACCGGCGACGAGATCGTGAAAAGGATCTGACAGAGGGAAGTGACGTGATCAGACTGCTCATCTGGCTGCTTATCATCTACATAGGCTTTCGCGTCGCCAAGTCCCTGGCGGCGCCCAAGGACACCCGCTCCGGTACGGCCGCCGGACGGGACGCCGAGGCCACCCACCGCGACCCGGTCTGCGGCGTCTACGTTGCGGAGGATGATGCCGTGGTGGGCACGCTCGATGGTCAGCGGCACTACTTCTGCTCCATGAACTGCCTGGAAAAATTCCGCGAACAGCTTGACCATACACCAACATAACCCCGATAAACGGGATAGTGCGTTAGCCAAATTATTTTCTGCCTGAAAAACGCAGAAAATAATTTGTAACTTACTAAACGGAGGAGCACATGAAGTTTTTCATCGACACCGCGGATGTGAAAGAGATCCGCGAGGCCCACGACCTGGGACTGGTTGACGGCGTCACCACCAACCCCTCGCTGATTGCCAAGTCCGGACGCAAGTTCAAGGACGTCATCAAGGAGATCGTCTCCATCGTGGACGGCCCGATCTCGGCCGAGGTCATCTCCCTGGATGCCAAGGGGATGGTCAAGGAGGCCAAGGAACTGGTCAAGATCCACAAGAACATCGTGGTCAAGGTGCCCATGACCCCGGAGGGGCTCAAGGCCACCCACGCCTTGTCTGCCTTGAAGATCAAGACCAACGTGACCCTGATCTTCACCCCCATGCAGGCCCTGCTGGCCGCCAAGGCTGGCGCTACCTACGTCTCTCCCTTTGTCGGCCGCCTGGACGACATCTCCCAGGACGGCATGGGGATCATCGAGGAGATCCGCACCATCTTCGACAACTACGGCTACACTACCGAGATCATCGTGGCCAGCGTGCGCAACCCTATCCACGTGCTCAACTCGGCCCTGATCGGCGCCGACATCGCCACCATCCCCTACTCGGTCATGATGCAGCTGGCCAAACACCCCCTGACCGACGCAGGCATCAAGAAGTTCCTGGCGGACTGGGAAAGCGTGCCGAAAGAGTAATGTCCGGAATCCCCATGCACCACTCCCGCGACCAGATCTCCATCCTCTTCGCCGCCGCCGAGGCCGCCCCCTTTGCCAAGGAGGGGGGCCTCGGCGACGTGGTCGGTTCCCTGCCCAAGTACCTGGCACGCATGGGGTACGATGTGCGGGTGGTCATCCCCCGCTACTGGTGCGTTGACCCCGTAAAATACGGGCTGCGGCTGCTCCCCGGCACCCTGGTGGTACCCATGGGCATTATCGGCGATATGTACTGTGGGGTGTGGGAGGGAAGGCTGCCGG
>DAIERH010000270.1 GCA_027346925.1 Geobacter sp. | reverse complement strand
CGCGGCCGGCGAGCCAGATGGTGTGGCGGCATCCCCCTGCCTTGCCGCGCGCCTCTACACGGACCTCCTCCACCTCGAACCCTGCCTGGCCCAGGCGTCGGGTAAACGCCTGATCAGGGCCGGCCGACCATACGGCCAGCACCCCCGAGGGGCGCAGGGTCCCGAAGGCCGCTTCCAGCCCGGCCCGGCCGTAGAGCCAATTATTGCCCGCCCGGGTCAGGGCCTCGGGGCCGTTGTCCACGTCCAGCAGGATGGCGTCGTAGGCCCGCTGTTCTGCCCTCAGGACGCGGGCGACATCCACCTCTTGCACCATGACCCGGCTATCGTGGAGGGGGCAGCCGGCCAGGTCCGCCAGCGGCCCCCGGTTCCACTCCACCACGGCCGGCACCAGTTCGGCCACCACCACCCGGCCATCGGGGCCGAGCCGGCGCAGTGCCGCGGCGGCGGTGTATCCCATGCCCATCCCGCCGATCAGGACCCGGGGAGAGGGGCGGTCGGCGATGCGGCCGCATGCAAGCTCGGCCAGCGCTTCTTCCGAACCATGGACGCGGCTGTTCATGAGTTCGTTGCCGTCCACCTGGATCGAGTATTCCCTGCCGCGCCGGTACAGGCGGAGTTCACCGCCGTTACCCGGCGCCCGGCTGCTGTCGATGAGTTCCCACGGTATCATGGATGCCTCGTAACTCTTTCGTGAAAATCTACGTCACAGTACCACACGATGCACGCCGTTTCCCTGATTTTCTTGCGGCCCCCGACGATCCTACCCCCCCATGATTGACTTTTTCCCGCCGCGGGTATATTCAGGAACGTTCCAATTTTGTCCTGCCCCGATAACCAGGATACATGCGTTAACGAAGTCATTCCAAGGAGTCTGTTGTGCCCGAATCACGCAAACCCGGCCGTCTGTTCGCCTTTGTCGCAAAACGCCCCCGCCTGGTCCTGGGGCTTGCCCTGCTCTTGTCCGTTGCCTCGGTCGTCTACACCAAGCAGAACATGGAGTTCCTCACCGGCCGCGACGATCTGATGCCCAGGAATGCCCCTTTCCAGGTTAATTACCGCGCCTATACCCGTGAATTCGGCGACCAGGAGGAGATCGTGGCGGTGGTCGAATCGGACGATGCCGAGAAGAGCACCCGCGCGGCGGACGCGCTCTACCGGCGCCTGCAGCAGGAAAAAGGGGTGTTCCGCGAGGTGTTCTACCCCGGCGGGCTCCCCTTCTTCCGCAAGAACGGCCTGCTGTTCATGCCCCTGGACGATCTCGGAAGACTGCGCCACACCCTGACCATGGCCGGCCCGGTGCTGAAAGACCTGGCTGCCGCCCCCTCGGTGCAGACCCTGTTCACCAGCCTGACCAACCAGATCGACGGTTACCTGAAGACGGGCGACCCGGCCGCCCTGGAGAGCCTGACCTTCATGCTGACCACCTTGGACAAGGGGTTCAAGGCGTTTGACGGGAAAACGAGCGGGCTCTCCATGGATTCCTTCCTCAAGGGGGGGGGCGACGGCAAGCCGTCCATCCTGGAGAGCGCCGGCAAACAGCAGGTGATCACAATGCTGCCGATCAAGGAGCAGGGGAGCTTCATGGCCTCGGAGAAGCCCATCAAGGCTGCCCGTGGCGCCCTGAACGATATCCTGAAAAAGCCTGAATTCAAGGGTATCACGGCCGGGTTGACCGGAGTTCCGGTGCTGGAGTACGAGGAGATGGTCACCAGCCAGCGGGACATGGGGATCGCCACGGTGCTGTCCCTCTCCCTGACCGTGATCCTGCTCCTGTTCGCCTTCCGGGGTGTCCTCAACGTGATAGCCGCCATGGTGTCGCTGATCGTGGGGATCTGCCTCTCCTTCGGCTTTGCCACCGCCACGGTGGGGCATCTCAACATCCTTTCCATGGTCTTTGCCATCATGCTGATCGGCCTGGGGATCGAGTACGGCATCCAGGTGGTCTTGCGCTACCAGGAAGAGCTGCGGGGCGGGGCGGGCGGCATGGAGGCCATCGAGACCGGTCTGACCGCCAACATCCGTTCCATCGTCATGGCGGCCGCCACCGTTGCCCTGGCCTTTGCCACGTTTGCCTTCACCGATTTCAAGGGGATCGCCGAACTGGGGATCATCGCCGCCGGCGGCGTCTTCATCTGCGTCGGCGCCACCTTTACCGTGCTGCCGGCCATGCTGGTCCTGCTGGAGCGGTTCAGAAAGCCGGGTCCCCGCTACAGCCCCGTTCCCGACCGCGAACAGGAAGTGGACCTCAGCGGGCGCCCGGTCTCCCGCATCCTGTTCGGCAGCCCCAGGACGGTCGTTGCCGCCACCGCGTGCCTGTCGCTCATCTGCCTCTATCCCACGCTGACCATGCGTTTCGACTACAACCTCCTGAACCTGCAGGCCAAGGGGTTGCAGTCGGTGGAGTATGCCTACAAGTTGATGCGGAGCAAGGAAAATTCCGGGTATTTCGCCGTGGTTGTGGCCAGGGACACGGCTGAGGCCCGGCGGCTTACGGAGCGCCTGGAGAAGCTGCCGGCCGTTGACCATGTGGTCAGCACCCTCTCCTTCGTGCCGGACGACCAGGATGCCAAGCTGGCCGAGCTGGCGGCCCTGAAACAGGTGATGGACCTGGTGAAGCCGGTACCCTACGAGGAGAGCCTCCAGCCCATGGCGCTGCCCTCGGTGTTCGAGAACTTCCGTGACCGGGTGGAGAAGCTGAAGATCGCCCTGGAGGCCCGGAAAGAGCCGGAAGCCAAACCCGTGGGCGCCTTCCTGACCACCCTGGACGGCTTCTTCAAGACCCTGGAAAAGGAGAAGGACAAAAACGCCCTGGGGATGCTGCGGGAGTTTCAGAGTGGGATGTTCGCCGAACTGCCCCTGAAGCTGGCCATGATGAAGGAGAGCCTGGAGGCGTCGCGGATCACCGAGGCCGACGTGCCGGAGCAGCTCAGGCGGCGCTTCGTGGGCAAGAGCGGCAAGCTGCTCCTCCAGGTGGCCCCCAAGAAGGAGGTCTTCGAGCGTGAACCCTTGCAGGAGTTCGTGAGCCAGGTCAGGTCGGTGGTGCCCAACGCCACCGGTGAGCCGGTCATGGTCTACGAGTCCCTGACCGTACTG
>DAIERH010000026.1:7268-16343 GCA_027346925.1 Geobacter sp. | reverse complement strand
GGTGCATAGGCGGCTCCGATGGGGAGCAGGAAATAGTACACGGTCGAGAAGATCCACCAGCCGAAGAGGAAGGCTGTTTTCTTGTGGTGCAGTTCGATGAACTTCGGGTTCTTGGCAATTGCCGCCCAGTCATACTGTTTTTCTGCCATGGGTTGTTTCTCCTTTCACATGAATGGTGTTGCCTTGAATTTCGACGCTTTTTTCCTCCTTTCAATGATTGAACCTGCTCCGGCATGCTAACAAAACCCTGCATATCCGAATTTCTCCGAGAGCTGTTGGGCGTTTCCGAGCAAGGAAGGGATGATCTCCCGATCCAGGCGCTCGGTGAGTAGCCTGAAGGATGGCCCCATCATGGCCAGGGCGCCGAGCACCTTGCCGGCATAATCGGTGATAGCCACGGCAATGGTGGTTATTCCCTCGCCCAAGCCCCCCACATCAACCGCAACCCTGTTGGTACGAATATCGCTGAGTTCCTGTTCAAAACGCTCGAGTTCCTGTGGGGAGGTCTTTCTGAAGGCCTTTTTGAGGTATTTGTGCAGATAGTCCCGCGGTTCGAACGCCATGATGACCTTACCGGCGGCATTGGTGAAAAACGGGAACTTCTGGCCGATGAGCGGGGCTGCCTTGACCTGCTGTTCTGTATCGACCATGTCCATGAAGATGACGTCCGTGTCCTTCATGAAGACGACATATACCGCCTCGTCGTGCGCCTTTTCCAACGACTCCATAAACGGTCGCGCCACCTTGATGACGTTCTGGTTATCGAGTATTTTTTGCGACAGCCGGATGGAATTGATGCCCGGCAGATAAGAACCATGTACCTTGTCATGCTCAATAAAGCCCCTTTCCATGAGCATGGTGAGCAACCGAGAGGTTTTGATCTGGCTCAGCCCGACCCGGTCGGCAAGGGTCGCCACTTTGTGGGAGGATGAACCATCCGCGATCAGTTCGATCAGTTCAAGCGCCTTGCCTATGGAATGGAGCGATGAGGTCTTGCCTCTATTCATGCGTACTACCCCTCTGAAACGCAGATTTCATGTATACGTCGCAATAAGACCGCGTTATGAAGATATTGAAACGTAAGCCGCAGCCTGTTTCTCCGGCTTGCCGGCAGCAGGCGTGGCCGGCCATGGCTACGGGGTTGCCCCCTCCGTGTGCACTGAAACGCGGCGCTGGTACGCCTTGGCAGATGCCCATGGGGCGGTTGGGTGATGCGGCTCAGGACAAGCGGCGAGGGGATGCGCGGGGGGGAGAGGCGTCTTGGGTGAGCAAAAGGGGCGGCGCTGCGGGAGAAGGCAGCTGGAGAACGCCGATGGATGCGGGGAGCGGGATCAGGGGCACATGATACGGGACGCAGGGCGTGTCGCTCGCCAGACTGTCCCGGACAACCTGATCGCTGTATTTGCTGATGTCGTCGATAATGGCGCCGGAGCGATATCTTTGCTTCGGCAGGTCTCCCCCCGCAAAGCGATGCCTGGTGCCGAAGGAGGCCAACAGACCGGTAGCCGCCACAAAGACGATGCAATATGTGAGCTTTTTGCAGGTCAGCACCGAGCGCTCCAGTGAAATCCAGATTTACAACATATTAAACATGCGTTTGAAAATATTGATTGAAATATAAGAAGAATATTGTGTTTATCTATTTTTCTGCAATGTATTTTTTCTTGTTTGTATAACATTATTTTACTTTTTGCAAGCTGTATTATCGATTTTTTGGGGCAGGCCGATAAACATGGGGCTATTGTGGAAATGTTTTGTAGTATGGTACAGACAAGGTGTTTTTTCAGGTGTCGCACGAGGGATGCGAACAGGCATCCCGCCCTGGTTCGAATGAACAAACCACATAGTGAGGTGATACACCATGAGCGATTATCTCGGCGCCCACATGTCCATTGCCGGCGGCCCGCACCTGGCCATCGGCCGGGCCGTTGCCGTTGGCTGCGGCGTACTCCAGATCTTCACCCGCAACTCCAACCAGTGGCGGGGCAAGCCGCTCAGCGACGCCGATTGTTCTCTGTTCCGTGAGAAATTCGCCGCCTCGGGCCTGCGCGAGGCAGTCTCCCACGACATCTACCTGATCAACCTGGCCGCGCCGCCGGGCGAGACGCGCGACAAGAGCCTGGCCGCCTTCCGGGATGAACTGGAGACCTGCGCCCGGTTGGGCATAGAGAAGGTGGTCATGCACCCCGGCTCGCACCTGACGGATACGCCGGAGACCGGCCTGGAACGGGTAGTCGCGGCATTCGACCAGTTGTTCGGTGAGGTACCGCAGTTCGGGGGGCTGGTGCTCCTGGAGACGACCGCCGGCCAGGGGAGCAACCTGGGACGGACCTTCGAGGAGTTGCAGGCCATTATCGGCGGGTCTAAATTTCCGGACAAGTTCGGCGTCTGCTTCGATACCTGCCACACCTTTGCCGCCGGCTATGACACGGCCACGGCGGAGGGGTACGCCGACACCATGGCGCAGTTCGACCGGATCATCGGCCTGGAGCGGCTGCAATGCTTCCATTTCAACGACTCCAAAAAGGGGCTCGGCTCCCGCGTGGACCGGCACGAGCACATCGGCCTTGGGGAACTGGGGCTGGAGCCGTTCCGCTTCATCCTCAACGACGTTCGTTTTGCGAAGATCCCCAAGATCCTGGAGACCCCGAAGGGGGACAATGATGAGATGGATGCGGTTAATCTGGGGATTTTGCGGAGATTGGTGAAATAAAATCCCCCCACCCCGCCATGTTATCCTCGCCCTTGCGCAAAAAAAAGGCCACTGGACACGTCTGTCCGGTGGCCTGAGCGCTTCAACGGAGGAGGTTTTATCAGAACAGATCCAGGTTCTCCAGCGTCTTGAACGGTTGGTTGCCGAAGCTCTGCCGTTCCCGCTTCGCTGCTGGCGTTGTCGCGGGCTGTTCCCGGTGCGGTGGCTCGCAGGTCTCATCCCGCACGCACTCCATCTCCTGCTCCTCCTCCATGCCGTTGCACTTGAAGAAATACCGGTCATACAGGCGGTGATGGGCGGTCCAGCGGGAGGTGCTGGCGCTCTCCCTGGCCATGTGGCTACGGATGCCGTTGATCTTGGAGTCCATGTCGTCCAGGTAGTTGAGGATGGTGGCCTCCACGGTCTTGGGGCGTTTGGGCGAGCCGTATTCGTACTGGCCGTGGTGGGAGAGCAGCATGTGCTTGAGCAGCATGGACAGCTCCCGCGGAAAGCCTGGCACAAGGCGGATCTTTTCCTCCACCAGTTCCACGCCGATGGTGATGTGCCCCAGGAGCTTGCCCTCGTCGGTGTAGTCGAAGGCGCGTTCATAGCTCATCTCGTGGATCTTGCCCACGTCGTGCAGGAGCGCCCCCACCACCAGCAGGTCCTCGTTGATCCCCCCGTAGAGCGGCACGATGGTCTTGACCAGCCTGACCAGGGCCAGGGAGTGCTCCAGGAGACCGCCCAGGTAGACGTGGTGCATCCCCTTGGCGGCCGGGGCCTTGCAGTAGAGCGCCATGAAGGGCTCATCGGCCAGGAAGGCGTCCATCAGCGCCCGCAGGTGCGGGTTGGCGATGGATGCCACCACCCCCGTCAGTTCCTGACGCATCTCGGCGTTGTCGCGCGGCGATTCGGGCAGGAAGTCGGCCAGATCGACCTGTTCCTCGCCGATCCGGCTGATCTCGGCCACCACCACCTGCAGTTTGTTCAGGTAGACAGAGGCCTTGCCCCGCACCTGGACGAAGTCGTCCCGTTCGAAGAGTTTGTCCAGGCTATCCACGTTGTCCCAGATCTTTGCGTCCAGCTCGCCGCTCTTATCCATCAGGCGCAGGTTCATGTAAGGCTTGCCGTTCTTGGCCATGGCCATGATCTTGTCCTTGACCAGAAAGACGGCGTTGACCGGGTCCCGGTCCTTGATATCGGCGACGAACTGTTTTGCCACGTGACGCTCCTTATACTAAATTAGACTATCTGCACCACCTGCCACAGAGACACGGAGACACAGAGGAATCATACTATCCTTGGCATGATGAGCAGGATCGAATGGTGCGACGTGCGAACCTGCCCACAGATCGAATCTAATCACGCTTCTTTATAGGTTTTTCTCAGTGTATCTGTGTCTCCGTGGCAGATTCTCTCCCGAGTTTGGCCGCTATCGTATCCGCGATCTTGATCCCGTCGATGGCCGAGCTCATGATCCCGCCTGCGTACCCGGCCCCTTCGCCGGCCGGGTAGAGCCCCCGGACGCCGAGCGATTGATAGCGCTCGTCCCGCAGAATCCTCAGGGGGGCCGACGTGCGCGACTCGATCCCGATCAGGGTGGCCTCGGCACCCATAAAGCCGCGCAGCTTGCGGCCGAAATCCACGATCCCTTCCCGCAGTGTCTGGATGATGTACCCAGGCAGGATCGTTGACAGGTCGGCCTCCACGACGCCGGGGCGGTAGGTGGTAGTGACCCGCCCCTTGCCGGGCAACCCCATGAAGGCCAGCAGGTTCTGGGCAGGGGCGCGGTACCCGCCGCCACCGGCCGCAAAGGCCCGCTGTTCCCACTGCCGCTGGAATCTGACCCCGGCCAAGGGGTCAGTGGCGCCGAAATCGGATACGTTCACATTCACCACCAGGGCGCTGTTGGCAAAGCGGGAGTTGCGCTTCTGGCCGCTCATGCCGTTGGTGACCACCCCGCCCGCCTCTGATGCGCCGGCAATGACCACCCCGCCGGGACACATGCAGAAGGAGTAGGCGCTGCGGCCGGTGGCGCTGTTGTTCCAGGCAAGGCTATAGTCTGCCGCCGGCAGGTTGGGGTGGCGGGCGCCGCCGTACTGGATGCGGTCGATCACCTCCTGGGGATGCTCCACCCTGAGCCCCATGGCGAACGGCTTGCGCTCAAGCGGCACGGCCCGTCGCTCCAGAAGTTCGTAGGTATCGCGGGCGCTGTGGCCGGTGGCCAGTACCAGCAGGTCGCAGGGGATTTCTTCCTTGTCGTTGACCACGATGGCGGCGATGGCGCCGTCGCGGTCGATGATATCGGTCAGGCGGCACGTGAAACGGATAAGGAAACCCTTCTCCCCCAGGTAGCGCCGGATTGCGGCTACCACCTGCCGCAGCCGGTCGGTGCCGATGTGGGGCTTGGCCAGGTAGCGCACCTCGGGCGGGGCACCGAAGGCCACCAGCCGCTCCAGCACCCAAGGCACCAACGGGTCTTTGGAGCGGCTGGTCAGCTTGCCGTCGGAAAAGGTCCCGGCCCCCCCTTCACCGAACTGGACATTGCTCTCCGGGTCGAGCTGGCCGCTCCTCCAGAAGGTCTGCACGTCCAGACTCCGTTCTTCCACCGGCCTCCCCCGCTCGATGAGCGTGGCGGTCAGGCCCTGCTCGGCCAGGCGCAGGGCCGTGAACAACCCGGCCGGGCCGCTGCCCACGATGACAATCCGGGCCTGGCTCAGTACCGGCGTAAAGAGGGTCGGCAGGGGTTCGGGCCGCCACTCAAGGTCGGGGTTGCCGGCAGAACTGTCGGCCAGGGCCTTTTCATCGGTGGCCGAGAAGGAAACCGTATATACGAGCTTGATGCGCGGCTTGCGACGGGCATCGATCCCCTTGCGGACGATGTGGAAGTCCAGCAGGTCGCCCACAGTAAGGCCCAGGCGGGCGGCCGTCAGTGACGGCAGCGTGTCTTCTCCGTCAGCCGGGGAAAGGGTCAGGTTGCGATAGATAAACGGCATCCCGGTTCAGACCTGCTGGTACGCTTTTCGTGTCAGGAGCTGCTCGACGATGATGACGATATCCACCGGCTTGGTGGACTTGGGGATGTGGACTCGGGCTCCCATCTCTGGAGCCCCGTGCTCATGGGGGGCTTCATGGAACATGGAGGTCAACAGGACGATCACGGGGGGCGCCCCCCCAGACAGACGGCTGATCTCCATGCAGGTGGATACCCCGCCCATGCGGGGCATGACCAGATCGGAGACCACGGCGTCGGGGGACTTTTCCAGAAAGGTCTTTACCCCCTCGACGCCGTCGTTAGCGGAGATGACGGTAAAACCGTTTTCCTTGAAGGTGTCGGAGAGCACCTTCAGGAAAAATGGGTCATCGTCGATGATCAGTATGGTCCCGCGTGATTCGCTCATGATGCTCTCGCCAGCAAGATGTCCCGATAGTACACTATTTCCGTGATAAATGAAAAGGGGGGAATGGGGCACCGTGTCAGGAACAAACGGGGAATTCGAGCCTGAAGACGGTCCCCGCGGGCCCGGTCTTGCCCACCGTGACGGTCCCCTCGTAGATGCGGGCGATCCGCTGGACCACCGGCAGTCCCATGCCGGTTCCGCGGGTCTTGGTGGTGAAAAACGGATCAAAGATGTTCGGCAGGGTCTCCTCGGGGATACCCCTGCCGCTGTCTCCCACCATGACCACTACCTTGCCGTTCTCGGCGCCGATCTCTATCTCCAGTCGTCCGCCGTCCGGCATCTCGTCCAGGGCGTTAAGAAACAGGTTGGTGAAGATCTGCTCCAGTTCGGCCGGGTCGGCCTTGATGGGGGGAGGCACGATGCCGTAGCGCCGTTCGACCTGGACCTTGCCCGCCTCTATCTGCGGCAGGAAGATGTCCAGGGCATTGTCGATGACCTGGTCGATCCGCACGTCGCTGGAAATGGTGCGGGTACGCTGCGAGGCGTCCAGGAGTTTGCGGATGATGGCGTCGATTCGCTCGATCTCCTTGAGAATCTTTCCCAGATAGTCCAACTGCTCCGGATCGCCCGTACTCTGACGCATGAGCTGGACAAACAGGGAGATGGAATTGAGCGGATTACGGATTTCGTGGGCCATGCCGGCCGAGAGATACCCCAATGCCGCCAGTTTTTCCGATTGAACGATCTCCGACTGGGCCTTCTGGAGCGCCTCGGTCTTTTCCCTCACCCGCTTTTGCAGGTCCTGGTTCCATTTGTCGATCTCCTGGAGCAGCCGCTCATGCTCTTTCTGGAGCGCCTTGTTGTGGAGTTCTATCTCACGAATGCGCAGGACGTTGTCCAGGCGCTCCATCAGGTCGCGATTGTTGAACGGCTTGAGGATGTACTCGGAGGCGCCGCTCTTCATGAGTTCGACGGCTATCTCCTCGTTGCCCTTGCCGGTGAGGATCACTACGTAGGTGGCCGGGAAACGCGCCCGGATCTCACGCAGGGCCGACAAACCGTCCATTTCGGGCATGATATAATCGAGCAGGACCAATTCGGGATTCTGGGAAGCGATGATCTCCATCCCGTCGCGGGCAGTACAGGCCTTGAGAACCCGGTAGCCGCCCTTGGGAAGGATCAGGGCGGCCAGTTCAAGGATGTTGCGGTCGTCGTCAATGACGACGACCGTTGCCTTCATATCTGGGGAGCCGTTACGTTCGTGCATGGAGAATACACCGCAGGGATTGACGTGGAGTACAACCTGGTGCCTATTATTGCTCGGCCGGCAGACGGATGGTCAGGACGGGACAGGATGCGCTGCGCACGACACGCTCAGCGGTACTGCCGAAGATAAGGTGATCGAGGCCGGTGCGGCCGTGGGTTCCCACCACGATCAGGGATGCGCCGATTTCTTCGGCCTTCCTGATGATCTCCTCGTAGGGGATGCCGCTGACGATAGTGGTCGTGAACTTGGTAAAATCCCCCAACCTGGTGCCGCAAAACTTCTCCATCATCTTGTTGGCGCCTTCCTCGATCTCCTTCTCCAACTGCTCGAAAGAGATATGGGGCACGTAGAATCCCCGCAGATCGACCGGCTCGTTGATGACATGCATGATGGTCAGTTCTCCGTCGAACTGTTTGGCCAGGGTCAGGGCGTAGTCAAAGGCATACTCGGAATTCTCCGAAAAATCGATGGCGGTCAGTATCTTTCCGAACGGCTTCATGTCGGTATCTCCTTTTTGCCTCTAAGAAGTCATGATTCTTTGAATATCTTGTTGATGATCTTCTTCAGGTCGTCAACCTTGAGCGGCTTATTGATATACTCGAACGCCCCCAGGTTCATGGCCTCGATGTAGGATTCCACCTCGCCATAGGCGGTGATCATGATGACATTGCTGGAGGGATGGCTTCGGTTCAGCTCCCGCAGGAACGCAAGACCGTTCATCTCCGGCATGTTGATGTCGGTGATGATCAGCTCCACCTCCCTGCCGCGCAGATAATCGAGCGCCTCGTATCCGTTGCAGGCCGACGCCACCTCGTATCCCTCTCGGGTAAGGATCTTGGAGAGGGCAATACGGGCGTTCTCTTCATCATCAACCACCAGTATGCGCCTCAATTGCTCTGTCACGACGTGCTCCCTGCGATAGAACTTTGTATACGGATTATACTAGCATGGAGCAGCCGGGTGTCAAGGTGCGGCGGGCTTTTTGGCCGCATTCCTGGATGACGCCACCCTCTGGCGGAGCTTGATGGCCGAAAGGATCAGGTTGGCGATGATCGAGACAAAATAGATCTCATCGTCGGGGAAGCTCCGCATGGAGGTGGTCTGCAGGTTTATGACCCCGTAAATGTCCTTCTTGTCGGTGATGGGAAAGGAGAGCATGGAGTTGTACTTCTCTTCGTTCAACTCGGGGAAGACCTTGTAGCGCGGGTCCTGGGAGGCGCGGGTCAGGTTCAGGGGTTGCATTTCTTTTGCCACGGTGCCCGTGATCCCCTCGCCGATCTTAAGACGGATCTTGCCGATCTTTTCCTGCTCGAAGCCGTGGGTGGCCTTCAGTACCAGTTCGTTATCCTCCAGCAGGTAGATGTTGCAGACACTTGCGTTGAGCTGCCCGGCCAGTTTCTCGGCCACGGAGTGGAGGACATCGGAGAGTTCGAAATCGGAGGAGACGAGCATGCTGATCTCTTCCAGGGAGATGATCTCCATATGCTCGCGGTTGGCCCGCTGCATGGTCAGCACCATCTTGCCCTTCTCGCTCTCCACGTAGGGGGTGAAGCGGGCCTTGTGGTAGAACGGGTTGACGGTTTTGACCTTTTCCGTCACGGTGCGATAATCGGAAAAACCGCAGGGGCAGGTCATCTTCACCCGGTAGTTGTCGATGCGCTGGCTGTTCATGACCCTGCCGCACTTGCGGCAACGTGCTGCTATCTGCATGTATA
>DAIERH010000026.1:0-7170 GCA_027346925.1 Geobacter sp. | reverse complement strand
AGCACCACATAGGCCGGCTTACCGGCAGGTCCGAACGGCTTGAGCGGCTTACCGTTCAACTCGGCCTCAATACCGCCGGCATTGGACATGTCCAGGGTGATATTTTTCTCCGCCTTCCATTCGATGAAGTCGCCAACGGTCAAATCGTAATTCTGGACCGCCGCCCCATCGATGGTTACGGCAAGTGTGCCGTTCTGGACAACCTTCATCCTGACAATGAAGCCCTTGGCTGTCTCGGGTGGCGGCTTCTGGACGCTGGAGCGCTCGGACTGCACCGTTTCCACCGCAGGCGGTTCCGTGGGCGTGCTTGCCGGTTTGGGCCTTCGTTCGGTTGAGATGGGATGGGCACTCGATCGCGCCGGCAGGACCGCCGGAGCGGGCATCGTTACCGCGGCAGGCCTGGGAGGCGTCTGTTGCCGTGATGGTGCGGAGGAACGATTGAGGAACGTGGCGGTCGCCAGCAGCATGATCAACAAAAACAGGGGCAGGACAAACTTCTGCCAGGCAAAGCGCCTGCGAACGGGTTCATTGCCCACCTCGCCGGACTTGGCGGTCTTGGGAACTCCGGCGGGGAGATACTGCTTTTCACAGATCCGAATGATGTCGTCGGAATTAAGGCCGAGATACGTAGCGTAGATGCGTAAAAATCCCTTGAGATAGGCCAGGCTGGGAAACTCCTTGATCTTGTCGCACTCAAGCGCCTTGAGGTAGTTTATCCCGATCTTTGTGGCCTCGGCGGCCTCTTCAAGAGAGATGCCATGGTATTCCCGGCATCGCCTGAGGATGGCCCCCATCGAGCTGGTGGAAAAGTCCGCGTTGTGCGTGACTGTCTCGGGCAAAACCGGCCTCGCTGATTTAGAGTAGTTTCCGTCCGGAAAGGATGCTTTTTCCCCCTGGCGGCGTCAATCTTCGGGCTTGCTTGTGCGGCGTACAGTAGTACGCCTCCGCGCAATCCCTCGATTTCCTTGCCAGGAGAAAAAATCCCCGCTTTCCAAATCGGAAACCAACTGTTTCCATCCGGAGTTGCCGGATGGAAACTAGAGTAGTTCCAGGTACCCCAAGGATGAACGCCCCAGATCGGAATCGGGGATGATGCGCACTACCTCTTTAAAGGCGGCCCTGGCCGCCTCCAGGTTATGCAGTTTGAGTTGGGCCAGACCGAGGTAATAGTAAGCTGCGGCATAGTCCTTGTATATTTCCAGCGCCTTGCGGTATTCACCGATGGCCTGCTCGGGCTTGTCCATGGCAAACCAGGCCCTGCCGATGGAGACGTGCACAATGGGATTGCGCGGGCTGGCGGTCTCCACGGCCCGCAACTCCTTCATCGCCTGGGTATAATCGCCCTTGCCCAGGTAGGCCAGCCCCAGGTTGATGGCGGCATTCTCGCTGTTTTCGTAGAACAGGTCATCCTTGACGATCTGGAACTGCTGGATGGCATTGTCCCAATGCTTCAGTTCCAGGCAGGCCACCCCCAGATCATTGCGGGCCGCGGAGTAGTTCGGCTTGAGGGCGATGGCACGCTGGAACCTCTGTTCTGCCAGGTCGGGGCGCCTTTTTCCCATGTAGGCCACCCCAAGGTTGTAAAGCACCTCCGGGTTGTCGGGGTCGAGCTTTTCGGCCTCGGTCAACTCCACCAGGGCGCCGGTGTAGTTGTGCTCGGCCAGGTAGGAGAGTCCCATCTGGTAATGATAGGATGCCGGATTGTTCTTCGCAATAGGCTGCTGGCCGCGGCCCGTGGCACAGCCGGCAACAAGCAGCGCTGTAAGGAGGAGCGAGATGTGAAACCGGCGCACTGTCATGAATTTCCCGTACGGTGAAATCTGCCCGATATGGAACAGACGCTAGCAAATCCGGCGGTGAATGTCAATAAACCAAGGGGTTACGCTTTGAGCGGCACGATGTCGCGAAAGCTGGTCAGCGCCTTGAAGCTTTTGTAACGGGCCTCGATCTCCCGGTACTCCAGGCGCTTCATGCGCTCCAGGCTGAAATCCTCCACGTTGAAGGACGCCATTACCGAGCCGAAGACAATGGCCTGGCGAATGCCGTCCTCGGAGAGATCGCCGGTGTTGGCCAGGTACCCCATGAACCCGCCGGCAAAGGTATCGCCCGCGCCGGTAGGGTCGAAGACCTCCTCCAGCGGCCAGGCCGGGGCGGCGAATACCGAGTCGGCGGTGAACATCAGCACCCCGTACTCACCCCGTTTGACCACCAGCCGCTTGCATCCCAGGTCGATGATCCGGCGGGCCGCCTTGACCAGGTTGGCCTCACCGGTGAACTGGCGCACCTCCCCCTCGTTGATCACCACGATGTCCACCTTTTTCAGCACCTTTCTCAGGGCCTCGGGCTTGGAGGAGATCCAGAAGTTCATCGTATCGCAGGCCACCAGCCTCGGTGAACGCACCTGCTCCAGCACCTCCATCTGCAGGTCGGGATCGATATTGGCCAGGAAGAGGTACTCGGCATCGCGGTAGGATTGGGGCAGGTCGGGACGGAACTCCATCAGCACGTTGAGCTGGGTGTCCAGGGTCTGGGCCTCGTTGAGGTCGTAGCCGTAACGCCCGGTCCAGTGGAAGGTCTTGCCGGGGATGCGTTGCAGGCCGTCGGTGTTGATATCCCGCGATTGCAGGAACCGGACATGTTCCTCGGGGAAATCCTCCCCCACCACCGCCACCAGGGAGACATCGGTGAAGAAACTGGCCGAGGTAGAAAAATAGGTGGCCGAGCCCCCCAGGACGTTCTCTCCCCTGCCGAAGGGGGTTTCCACCGTGTCGAACGCCACGGTGCCGACAACAACGATACCCATGTTATATGACTCCTTTAATGATCTACAAATATTTCCCAACGATCGGTGCCAGTTTCTCTTTCGTCTCCGCCGGGATGACCGACCTGTCGGTGATCACGGCGTGCCGCATGGCGCTGCCGCAGTCGCAGGTCCGCGCCGCGGCAAGATCGGCCACGGCCCGGCGGATGATATTCTTGGCCATGGCCACGTTCTGGTGGATGATCCGGACGATCGCCTCCACGGTCACGTCGTCGTGGTGCTCGTGCCAGCAGTCGTAATCGGTGGAAAGGGCGATGATGCCGTAGCAGATCTCGGCCTCACGGGCCAGCTTGGCCTCGGTCAGGTTGGTCATGCCGATCACCGCCGCCTCCAGGCCGCGGTACATGAGGGACTCGGCCCTGGTGGAAAAGGCCGGGCCCTCCATGCATACGTAGGTTCCACCCCGGTGCACGACCGCGCCCACCCCACGAGCCGCCTCGAACAGGGTCTCCGACAAGGAGGGGCAGACGGGGTCGGCAAAACCGGCATGGGCCACGATGCCGTCACCGAAGAAGCTGTCCCTGCGGACTCCCTTGGTACGGTCGATGAACTGGTCCGGGATGACGATATGGCCCGGGGCGATGATCTCCTTCATGCTCCCCACGGCCGAGACGGAGATGATCCGCTCCACGCCCAGTTTCTTCATGCCATAGATGTTGGCGCAATAGTTGACCTCTGACGGGAGAAGACGGTGGCCGCGCCCGTGGCGGGGGAGGAATGCCATGGCCACGCCGTGAAGTGAGCCGGTGACATATTCGTCCGACGGCTCGCCGAATGGGGTCTCGACCCGTATCCGCCGGATATCCTCCAGCCCCTCCATTTCGTAGAGTCCGCTGCCGCCGATCACGCCGATTACCGCATCACCCATACCCGTACGTTCCTTTCACTCCCCCTGCCTGGCGGGGGAAAACACCGCTGACTTTACGAGTTCCGGGCGCAAAGTTCAACAGTTATTTTCCCTTTTCCGTCCCCGCGAAGCGGCTTTTCAGGTGGCCCTGTTCCCGTGAAAAAATTAAAGCTTGCTTTCCGGCGCGAACCGCTCTATTGTAACTGCAGACTGTCACATGAAACGACGGCATGGTGTCCGTCGTTTTTCTTTTGATCATCGCATTGCCCTCCTGCATTTCAATCTCCTTATTGAAACAGAGCAGACCGTTTGGCAGGCGAAGATTACGCAGCTTGCCCATACGTATCTGCCGTCCAGTCCAGGGATCATCAGGTTGATTCCGCGGCCCGTGTGTGCTTTTTACCCCGACACCGACCCGAGAAAAGGAACTAATTAATGACGTTTGAAGAACTGGGCCTCAACCCAAGCATCCTCAAGGCGGTAACCGCCTGCGGCTACACCACCCCCACCCCGATCCAGGAGCAGGCCATCCCGCTGGTCATGGAGGGTCGCGACCTGATCGCCACGGCCCAGACCGGCACCGGCAAGACCGCCGCCTTTATCCTGCCGGCCCTGGAGCGCCTGGCCAAGCCGTCCGCCGTACCGGGCAAGGGGCCGCGCATCCTGGTGCTGACTCCGACCCGCGAACTGGCCGGCCAGGTCATGGACGCGGCCCGTAATTACGGACGCGGTATGAAACTGCGCTGCGGCTCGATCCTGGGCGGCATGCCCTACCGCGAACAGTTGCGCCTTCTTTCCGCTCCGGTGGACATCATCGTGGCCACCCCCGGCCGCATGCTGGACCACCTGGAACGCGGCAGCGTCCGGCTCGACCGGCTGGAGGTACTGGTGCTGGACGAGGCCGACCGCATGCTGGACATGGGCTTCAGCGAGGATATGGAAAAGATCGTGTCACGCGCCCCGGCGGAGCGCCAGACCCTGATGTTCACCGCCACCATGGAAAATTCCGTGCTCAGACTGGCCGAAAAGATGCTGAACAACCCGCAGCGGATCGAACTGGCGGTGCGCACCTCCTCCCACGCCCTGATCGAACAGCGTCTGCATGTGGCCGACAACCTGCACCACAAAAAGGAACTGCTGCACCACCTGATCAGCGACCGGCAATTGACCCGCGCCATCATCTTCTCCGCCACCAAACGCGATGCGGACGAACTGGCCCGCGAACTCTCCAAAAGCGGCCATCAGGCAGCGGCCCTGCACGGCGACATGAACCAGATGGCCCGCAACAAGACCATCGAGCGCATGCGCCGGGGCGCCATCCGCCTCCTGGTTGCCACCGACGTGGCCGCGCGGGGGCTGGACGTGAACGGCGTCAGCCACGTGATCAACTTCGACCTGCCGCGCTTTGCCGAGGACTACGTTCACCGCATCGGCCGCACCGGTCGCGCCGGGGCCAGCGGCATCGCCATCTCCTTTGTATCCCACTCGGAGTTGAGTTATCTGGAGCGGATCGAACGCTTCATCGGCAAGAGATTGCCCGAGCAGAACATCGAGGGGCTGGCGCCGCTGTCGGTTCTGCGGCGGGTTTCCGGCGGCAACGGCGCAAAGAGGCCGGGCGGACCGGCAAGCGGACGTTTCGGCAAACCGGGTGGCACGTCGAACAGCGCCAAAGGGCAGGGTAAGCCGTGGGAGAAATCAGCGAAACCGTCAGGGGGGCGTTCACAGCGCGCACCCGGCCGTGAACCGGTGATCGAGTATCGCAGCAGAAGGCCGCGGTTGGAGCAATAAACATTTGATAATATCTTTTTGCAGAGGGAAGAGCGGCAGCGATGCCGCTCTTTTTTGTGTGCGCCCGCTAGGGCGCGTGAGCGTCATCCGATCGGTTATGGTGACCGATCGAAGAAACAACCCAGAAGCTGAGGGGGGGATAGCCTACTTT
Source organism: Geobacter sp. (assembly GCA_027346925.1). Classification (GTDB taxonomy): domain Bacteria; phylum Desulfobacterota; class Desulfuromonadia; order Geobacterales; family Pseudopelobacteraceae; genus JACPFJ01. Next base: position 1,563 of record DAIERH010000026.1, on the reverse strand, counting down.
CGGCCCGCGGAAGTAAAAGGGATCTTCGAGGGAACTGGGTGGATGGCTTAGGCGGAAACCGCGACGCATACTCTGGAAACAGTGGAAGCGTCCCTATGCCCGAGCCGGGAAGCTGATGCGCCGGGGATTATCGGAGGCGACCGCATGGCGGTCTGCCACAAACGGCCGCGGCCCCGGGTGGAATGCAGGGGCAGCCCACAGTGCCACCGGCTTCAACAAACTTCGGGAACCGCCGTGTACGGAACCGTACGCACGGTGGTGTGGGAGGACGGCGGGAGTAATCCGCGTAGAATATGCCGTCAATTACAGATCAAGCTGGAAGCGCAGCGCCTTGTCGACCCGCGACATGAGGGCCTTGCCCACGAAGCCGAGCCGTTCGCTGACCACGGTGGTCTTGTCGATGGTGATCAGGATGTGGGAACTTACCTTGGCGTCCTGCCCCAGGCCGGTCTTGCCGGCCGGCAAAAGCGTCTCGAAGTCGTAGATCCGGTCCAGGTGGGTGAAGACCAGGGGGATGATGGTGACCACCGGCGAAAACTCGTTGCTGACGTTGTTGCTCACCACCAGGCAAGGGCAGATGTCCGCCGAAGGCTCTCCCTGGTGCCCCAGGTTTACCTGGTAGACCCCGCCGCGCTTAAACATCGCGCTTCTCCGTGACCGCGGCCTCGAAGCGCTTCAGGACCTTCACCGTGGCGTCGGCCGTGGCCTGGTACCCTTCGATCAGGTGCTTGTACTTGTCCCGCTTTACCACCGCCAGCTTCTCCTGTGCCGCCTCTTCAAGGAACTGGCTGATGCCGCGCGGCCCGTAGAGGGCCTTGATGTCGTCGACGATATGGCTGGGCAGGGAAACGTTCAGGCGTGTGTTCGGCATTGCGGCCCCTTCGGTGCGGTTGTTTCCTCATGTATAGCAATTTTTCCCCGCTACCGCAAACGGCGCGTTGCAGCGCGGTGGGAGAATAAATTCATGCATAAAATATAATTGACATGTTAAAAATTACAACATATATTTTTTTATGCGTCGTTATTTTTAGTGCGCGTACTACCATGAATGTGTCGTAATGCGGTTCCCTGACCGCTTTCGAAAGGTCGATTCATTGATGTCTTCCGAAGTGATGGCTGACCCTGCCGCGTTGGTGCCTGTCGCCATGCTGGTGGCCGCTTGTTGCGGGGTCCCCGGTCTGGTGTTCAGAAACGGCCGGCTGGGACAAAGGCTGGCGACCCTGGGCGCCCTGATCGCCGCCCTGATCGCCATCCCGTCGGCCGTCTCCCTCCTGCTGGCCCAGCGCAGCGTCACCTTCACCATCGCCTGGAACCTCCCCTTCGATACCTGCGAGATAGCACTCGATCCCCTCACCTGCTTCTTCATCATCCCAATTTTCCTGGTCTTCCTGTGCGGTTCGGTCTATGCCAACGGCTATTGGCCGGCTGCCTCCCATCGCTCCAGCGAGCCGGGGCTGACCTTCTTCTACGGCATCCTGACAGCCGCCATGGCCCTGGTGGTGATGGCCAGAAACGGCGTCCTGTTTCTGATCGCCTGGGAGATCATGGCCCTTGCCGGTTATT
>DAIERH010000269.1 GCA_027346925.1 Geobacter sp. | reverse complement strand
GGGCCGACCGCGGCGCCGACCCGCAGGCGACCCAGGCTGTCCTTGCAGGCAAAGGGGTATTTCTTGACCTTCTCGATGTCCTTGATGGTGATCAGCCCCTTGAGAAAACGCTCGTTGTCCACCACCAGAAGTTTCTCCACACGGGTATGTTTGAGCAGTTCCCTGGCCTGGTCGAGGGTGGTGCCGACCGGAACGGTTACCAGGTTGCGTTTGGTCATGCGGGCCGAGATGGGCAGATCGTAATCGGTCTCGAAACGCAGTTCGCGGTTGGTGAGGATGCCCACCAACTTGCCGTTGGCTTTGGTGACCGGCACCCCGGAGATGCGGTAGCGGGACATGATGTCCAGGGCCTCGCTTATTTTCTGGTTGGGGCGCATGGTGATCGGGTCAACGATCATGCCTGACTCGCTCTTCTTGACCTTGTCCACCTCATGGGCCTGTTCCAGGATCGTGAGGTTCTTGTGAACAATGCCCAGCCCCCCCTCGCGCGCCATGCAGATGGCGGTACGGGCCTCCGTGACTGTGTCCATGGCGGCGCTGACGAGCGGTATGTTCAGGGGGATATTACGGGTCAAGCGAGTGGTGAGATTGACATCACGGGGCAGAACAAGGGAATGGGCCGGCACCAGGAGGACATCATCAAAGGTCAGGCCTTCCTGCAGCTTCTCGTAGGGCATATTCAAGGCTCCTCGCGGAATGAATAATTTAAAAGAAGTTAGTACAGGAACCCGGGCAAGTCAAGACAAAAGGGGTAACATGCATAAGGGTTGAGGGGTGGAAGAAGAGAAGTCTTTCCCACCCCTCAACCGCTACGCCGGTATAAATTCCTCCCGTGTCCTGATCCTGCCCAGGGCGGCCACGATCAGCCTGGCGGCATCTTCCATGTCGCCCAGCGAAACGGTTTCAACCGGGGTGTGCATGTACCGCAACGGGACCTTGACCAGGGCTGTGGCCACGCCGTTGCGGGAGATCTGCATCACATTGGCGTCGGTGCCGGTGGCGCGGGGATTGGCGGTGAACTGCACAGCGATCTTCTCACGATCAGCCGTGGCGGAGAGCAGTTCGAACAGGTGCGGATTGATGTTGGCCCCACGGGTCAGGATCGGGCCCTTGCCCAGTCCCACCTCGCCGTTGTGCTTCTTTTCCACGTCAGGTTGGTCGGTTGCGAAGTCCACCTCGACGCAGATGCCCACGTCCGGATTGACGGTGTAGCAACTGGTGGTACCGCCCCGCAGCCCGATTTCCTCCTGCACCGAGGAGACGCCGTACAGATCGACGGCCAGCTTCTTGCCGGACGCCGCCACAAGGCGCAACACCTCGGCCACCACAAAGCAGCCCGCCTTGTCGTCGAAACCGCGCGAAGCCACACGGTCGCCGGCCAGACGGGTCAGGTTGCTCTCGAAGGTGACCGCGTCCCCAACCCTGACCAGTTTCTGGGCCTCTTTCTTGTCCTTGGCACCGATGTCGATGTACTGGGCTTCCAACTTGACCACTGTTTCCCGGTCCTTATTGTCCATCAGGTGGATCGGTTTCTTGCCGATCACCCCGGCCAGCGGCCCGGCAACGGTGTGGACATCGACCCGTTTGCCCGGCGTCAGGTGGGCATCCACCCCTCCGACGGCGGCAAAGTAGAGAAAACCCTTGTCGTCGATGTACTTTACCTGCAGGCCGATCTCGTCGGTGTGCCCCACGACCATGACCCGCGGCAATTCCTTACCCTTGCCGCTGATACGGGCAAAGACATTGCCCATTACGTCGGTTGTCACCTCGTCGCAGAAGGGTGCGACATACTCGCGGAAGACCCGCTGTGCCGGTTGTTCATAGCCCGACGGGCTGGGAGCATCCAGAAGTTTTTCCAGGAATTTCAGAGACTCTTTGCGCATGGCTTCATACCTCGTGAGTGTTGAATTGCAGATCGGTTACGATACTACCTTTAACGCAATGATTTACATAATCAAGAACAACCTCTTCCAGGATCAGGCAAACATCCGGTTCGACCTTCACGTCTAGCCACTGTTCCCCCAACCGTCTCAGCTTTGCCCTCCCCTGGCCGACAAAATCCGAGACCCGGGCGGGGTGGCAGCGGATCGCCAACGGCGGCGCGTGCCCACCCGCCGATAGCTGGCGGAGCAGGTCGAAGTACAGCTCCGAGCGCACCAGTTGGCCGAAGGCGGGATGCCAGCACCCCCCCACCACCCTGTCGCCACAAAGGCCTTCATCGGCCTGCAGCCCGATCCGGACCACCCGCATCCCGGCCTTCATGGCTGCGTGCAGCAGCTGTTTGCAGAGTGTTGTTCCTTCCTCGATGCCCAAGGGGCGATAGTCGCCCGCTTCGAACCTCCGAGCCAACTCGGTTCCAGCCAATACCACGACGGGATACAGCCTGACGAAGTCTGCACCGGCCGCAATCACTGATTCCAACGACCGGAGCGCAATTGTCGGGGTATCGCCGGGCAGGCCGGGCATCAGTTGGGCACCGGCCGACAGGCCGCGAGCCTTGATGCAGCGGAGGGCGGCCACGGAGGCCGCCGCATCATGACCACGCCCGGATGCTGCCAGCACCCCGTCATCCATGGACTGGACACCAATCTCGATGGTCCCGACCCCCCGCCGTTCCAGCCATGCAACTTGCTCCGCGTCGATGCAGTCCGGGCGGGTGGACAGCCTGACCGACGCGATCGTTCCGGCTGCCAGGAGCGGCTGCAGGGGGGCCAGCAACTGTTCCTGGGACCGGCGGGGAAGCGCGGTGAAGGTTCCCCCGAAAAAGGCTACTTCCAGGGGACGATTTCCGGCGGATCGTTGCCAGGCATGAACCTTTTCCACGATCTCCGCACCATCCGGCAGCCTGCCGGCGGAGCCGGAGATGACGCGCTGGTCGCAGAATACACAGGTGTGCGGGCACCCCTGGTGGCTGATGAAAAAAGGAACAATGACCCTGTTCACGAAGCCTTGTCGCCGCCCAAACGCCCAAGCGCCTGTGCGGCGGCGGACTGCTGGGCGGCGTGACCGTCGCGCTCCGCGAGAGCCGGCCGCGGGTCCGCGTCTACGGGGTGGAGCCGGAGGGCTCCGACGCGCTGCGCCGGGCGCTGGCCGC
>DAIERH010000268.1 GCA_027346925.1 Geobacter sp. | reverse complement strand
CTTCAGGGTGCAGATGAATTACCGGGAGTTCCCCTCCCTGAGCCAGGTCGAACAGATGCTCATCGATGAGGCCCTGCGCATCACCGGGGGGAGCAAGGCCATGGCCGCGGAACTGCTTGGCATCTCGCGGCCGACCCTCAACAAGAAACTGGCCAGCAAGGAGGAGTATGGCATTAACCCCTCCTGTTCTTAACTAAGGGGAGGTACGCAGAGATCGGGAGATGTGGAGGTTTCCCCCTTTTATTCCATATCGCAATCAAAATGACACGTAAACCGACCACCCCCGGCCCCTCCTTATCAAGGAGGGGCTAGGGGTGGTAATGCGTCAACTTGAATCCAACCCGCCTCGCGCGGGTTTTTTCATGCCTGGTCGGAATGGGTCCCGGCGGGCAGCCGGATGGTGACCATGGTGCCGACCCCGGGTTCGGATTCGAAGTCGAGGCGGCCCTTGTGCTGGTTGACGATGAAGTTGGCCACGAACAGCCCCAGGCCGCTGCCCCCCTTGTCGATGCGGGTCGAGAAGAACGGGTCGCGCAGCCGCTCCATATGCTCGGGCGGGATGCCCGTCCCCTGGTCGCGCACGGTGATCACCACCTCGTCGTCGTCGGCGTTGAACCAGGTGCGCACCAGGATGCCTCCCCTGCCGCGCTGCATGGCCTGCACGGCATTCATCAGCAGGTTGACCAGCACCTGCTCCAACTGGTGGTAATTGCCGTTGATCACCGGCACGAGAGGTGAGAGGTCGGTGCTGATCGAGGCGTCGGCGTGGGTGCCGTGGGCGTGGATGATGGCCACCGCGTTGCTGACGGCCTGGTTGACGTCCACGCCGGGATACATCTCGTTGCGTTCGCCCAGGCTGTAGGCGCGCAGGTCCTGGATGACGTGGGCGATGCGATCCGTGCTGCGGTCGATGGTGGCGCAGCAATCGCCGATATTGCCGCGTGCCGTGCTGAAGGGAATGCCGCCCAGGTTGAAATCCCCCTCCTCGGCGGCAACCTGCTGCAAGAGCGGCATTGCGTCCTTCCAGGCCCGGCCCAGGTACTGTCCGGCCAGACGGATGGAACCGTTGGGGTTGTTGATCTCGTGGGCCATGCTGGATGCCAGAAGCCCCAGGGAGGTCATGCGGTTGGTCTGGATCAGCTTGGCCATGATCAGCTTCTTCTTCTCCTGCACCTCCATGCGCATGGAATTCAGCAATTCCTCCTGGAGGTGCTGGTTCTCCCGGTCGCGCTCCTGCAGCGAGGCGGCCAGCTCGTTGACGGCGGTCGCGGCCCGGCCCGGTTCGTCCTCGCGTTCCACCGCGATCCTGAAGTCGTAGTTGCCGTTGCGCATGATCTGAATCCCCAGCATCAGGGTGTTGAAGGAGTGGGTCACCTGGCGCAGGGCCAGGTAGCTGACCGAGGAAACCATCAGCCAGAAGCCGAAGGCCAGCAGGCACGAGGTCCAGATAAGCTGGTGGATCCAGCGCTTCAGTTCGCTTGTGTCGTGTTCGATGTGCACCCTGCCGATCAGGGTTCCGTCTGGGTCGCGGCTGCCGCCGATGGCGCTTTCGGGAGAGGTCCCCAGGGGGTTGCTGCGCACCTCCACGGTTTCGGTGAGCAGTTCGTCCGGGCTGAGATCGGTCGGCTTGTGCAGGTCGGTCAGCACCCGGCCGTCGTGGGTGGTGATGACCACCGCATGGATCTCGGGGTAGCGCGCCGTGTCCTCGGCCAGAACGTTCAGGGCCTCGCGGTTCTCGGCGTACAGCGGCAGGCGCACGGCGCTGGCCAGGCGTGATGCCAGCAGACGGGCCTTTTCGGCGGTCAGCCGGTGTTGCTCACGGATCTCGGCGAAGATGAAGATGGAGATGAAGAAGGTGGTGACGATCGCCGTCAGTACGGTGAAGATGACGAAGAGCTTGAAGCGGAAACTGGCGCGGAAGTCTTTTGGTAGTGCCGGCAGTGCCATGGTCACTCCCTGGAGATGATTGAGTTCGTTTCCAGTGATCCGAAATCGATGCCCAAGCGCTTGAGCACGTTGCGGTTGTTCTTGATCGTTGTCTTGCGCGGCCAGGTGAAGGTCAGGTCGGCCGTGCCGGTCCCGTGCAGGACCTTGGAGCACAGGTCCGCGGCCTGCCTGCCCAGTTCGGGGCGGTCGATCTCCACCACGGCCGCGGCCCCCAGCGTCAGGTAGGCCCCGGCAAAGGAGACCACCGGCACCTGCTCCTCCTGGGAGAAGACAAAGTACGCTTCCGCGGTCTCGCGGGTCACGGCCGTGGTGTCGGGCAGCATCCAGACGGCGTCCACCTGGCCCTTGAGGCTGGCGAGCCGGCCCAGCGTGTCGCGCGGCGCGGGGGTCTCGCGCACCACCAGTTTGATGCCGTAGTGGTGCGCCAACTGCTGGGCGCGCCGCAGGTACCAGCCGCTCTTTGCCGGGTCGTAGAGCACCCCGATGCGGTGCTTCTTCATCTCCTTGAACAGTTCCAGGTAGGTATCCGGCGGGGCGAACATATCGATCCCGGCCAGGTTGGGGAGGGCGTTGCGGCGGTCGCGGATGCCCAGGGACATCACGGCCACGATCGGTATCTGGCGGATCCTGCGGGCCGCGGTCAGGGCGCTGTCCCCCATGGCCAGCACCATGCCGGGCCGGTCCTCGCGCACCACGCGCTGGATGTCCGCCTCCGCGTAGTCGGTCAGGATCACCACCCGGTCGGTGAACATGCGCATGCCGCGGAAGCCGCGCAGCACCTCCTCGTAGGCGCTGTCGCGCCGGCTCACCAGGACGAGCACGTCGTAGGCCTGGGCCAGGGCCGGCAGCAGGAGCGCCAGGCAGACGATGAGGGCCAAAAGGCTATGCCGGTGCATGGGCCGCCTCATCAGAACCTCACCTTTATGCCGCCCTCGAACCAGCGGGATGGGTTGGGGAGGAAACTATCATTGAACTGGGCGCCGTTGAACAGGTTGTGGCCGGAGAAGAAGACCTCCAGCGCGTTGTTCTCCTGCTTGTACAGGGTGGCCCCCAGGTGCAGGTCCCAGATCACGCCGTAGTAGCGGGCCAGATAGCTCGGGTCCTGGTTCCACCAGATGTGGCGGCCGGTCAGGACCCCCCGGAAGGTCGTGTCGTCGTACCGCAGGGCCAGTTGCACGGTGTGGCGCGGGTCCCCGTACACCTCGGTGCCGTTGCCGGTGCGGGTGGTGTCGGTGAAGGTGTAGCCGGC
>DAIERH010000267.1 GCA_027346925.1 Geobacter sp. | reverse complement strand
TCGTGGGTAATGCTGAACACCGCCCCCATGAAGAGAAACACCACGACCGAATAGAGATTGTTGTTTTGTTTGCCGGCGAACGAAAGCTGCGGAGGTATGAAGAAATAGACTACCAGAAGCGCGGAAATGACGGTTGACACAAGTCCGACGGATTTGCCGCCGATACGGGAGCTGAAAAAGACCGTAGGGAAAAAGAAAAACCATACAAAAGGGCTGATGGTTGGCCAGAACAGCCACTGCACCCCGCAGGTAACAAAAGGGAGGAGCAGGGCCAGCACGATGTGCAGCACTCTGTTTTCGTTCGATTCCATCGGCATCCGCACCTCTTTTGCCGAATCCGGAAAGATGACAAAAAGGCCCCGGATTCCGTTGCCGGAACGCGGGGCCTTTACGCAGAATCAGCCGCTGTAGCACCATTCATGACCGTCATCCCTCCAAAGGGTCTCATGCATACTCTCCCAGGTAGCAAAATCGCCGGGAAAAGTCAAGGTAACCATATGATTTATGTAAATTTTTTTATTCATTAGGTTTTGTTTATGGCGTAATCCGCGGTACTGTCCGGCATAGGCTATGACCGGAACATGCCGATGCCCCCTTTTTCATTTCATAATCAGCAGGTTATGAATCGGCAAAAATCATGATTGACAAAACGAAACCAATCTGGTTTCATGCCGCCACCCCATGACGTAACTATTCAAAATAGCTGAATAATTTTAGTTTGACTAAATTTGTTTTACCGCTGAACACGATTGAACGATTCCACATGTTTCGGAGGAGTTAGATGACAAAACAGAAGTTCCGCAAGGTCATGGCCGCCAACCGCGGCGAGATTGCCATCCGCATCTTCCGCGCCTGTACCGAACTGGGTATCGGCACGGTGGCCATCTATTCCGAGGAGGACAAGCTCTCACTGTACCGCTACAAGGCGGACGAGGCCTATCTGATCGGCAAGGGCAAGTCCCCCATCGACGCCTACCTGGGGATCGACGAGATCATCGCCCTGGCCCTAAAGGCCGACGTGGACGCCATCCACCCCGGCTACGGCTTCCTGGCGGAGAACGCCGAGTTCGCCGAGAAGTGCGAGGCCAACGGCATCGCCTTCATCGGCCCCACGGCCGAGATGCAGCGCGCCCTGGGGGACAAGGTGGCGGCCCGCAAGGTGGCGCATGCCGCCGGCGTACCCACCGTGCCCGGCACCGATGATCCCATCGAGAAGGAGGAGGATGCCCTCAAGTTCGCCAAGGAGCACGGCTACCCGATCATCATCAAGGCAGCGGCGGGCGGCGGCGGGCGCGGCATGCGCCCCATCGAGTCCGAGGACACCCTGCTGGAATCCGTCCAGGCCGCCCGGCGCGAGGCCAAGGCCGCCTTCGGCAACGATGAAGTCTATCTGGAAAAACTGGTCCGCCGCGCCCGCCATGTCGAGGTCCAGCTCCTAGGCGACTCCCACGGCAACCTCGTGCATCTCTTTGAGCGCGACTGCTCCATCCAGCGCCGCCACCAGAAGGTGGTGGAGTTCGCCCCGTCCCTCTCCCTGACCCAGAAGACGCGCCAGGAACTGTGCACCGCGGCCCTCAAGATCGCCGGCCAGGTCAAGTACAGAAACGCCGGCACCGTCGAGTTCCTGCTGGACCAGGAGGGGAACTGGTACTTCATCGAGATGAACCCCCGCATCCAGGTGGAGCACACCGTGACCGAGATGATCACCGGCCGCAACCTGGTGCAGAACCAGATTCTGATCGCCTGCGGCCACAAGCTGTCCGACCCGGAGATCAACATCCCCTCCCAGTCGGCCATCGACATGCGCGGCTACGCCATCCAGTGCCGCATCACCACCGAGGACCCGGCCAACAACTTTGCCCCGGACTTCGGCACCCTGACCACCTACCGTTCCGCGGCCGGCTGCGGCATCCGCCTGGACGCGGGCAACGCCTTCACCGGCGCCAAGATCACCCCGCACTACGATTCGCTGCTGGTCAAGGTCAGCTCCTGGGGCCTGACCTTCCAGGACGCGGCCCACATCATGAACCGCGCCCTCCAGGAGTTCCGGGTGCGCGGGGTCAAGACCAACATCGGCTTCCTGGAGAACGTGGTCACCCACCCGGTATTCCTCAAGGGGAACTGCGACACCTCCTTTATCGAGAAACACCCTGAACTGCTGGTGATCCGCGAGAAGAAGGACCGCGCCACCAAGGTGCTGACCTTCCTGGGCGAGGTGATAGTCAACGGCTCGCCCGGCACCCCCCGGTCGCTCAAGTCGGCCGACCTGCTGGAGGCGCGGCCGCCCGAGGTGGATATCACCCAGCCCCGCCCGGCCGGGAGCCGCGACCTGTTCATGAAGCTGGGAGCCGAGGGGCTCTCCAAGTGGATACTGGAGCAGAAGAAGCTCCTCATCACCGACACCACCATGCGCGACGCCCACCAGTCCAACCTGGCCACCAGGGTGCGCACCTACGACCTGCTCAAGATCGCCGAGCCAACCTCGTACCTGGCATCGGACATCTTCTCCCTGGAGATGTGGGGCGGCGCCACCTTCGACGTCTCCATGCGCTTTTTGAAGGAAGACCCCTGGCAGCGGCTGCACAAGCTGTCGGAACTGATCCCCAACGTCCTGTTCCAGATGCTCCTGCGGGGTTCCAACGCCGTGGGATACACCAACTACCCGGACAACGTGGTGGAGAAGTTCGTGGAGGAAGCGGCCAACTCGGGCATCGACATCTTCCGCATCTTCGATTCCCTCAACTGGACCACCGGCATGCGAGTGGCCATGGATGCGGTGCGCAAGACCGGCAAGATCTGCGAGGCAGCCATCTGCTACACCGGCGACATCACCGACCCCAAGCGGGACAAGTATCCCCTGGAATACTACGTGAACATGGCCAAGGAGCTGGAAAAGATGGGCGCCCACATCCTGGCCATCAAGGACATGGCCGGCCTGCTCAAGCCCATGGCCGCCTACAAGCTGGTCAAGGCGCTCAAGGAGAGCATCGGCATCCCGGTGCACCTGCACACCCACGACACCTCATCCAACGGCAGCGCCATGCTGCTCAAGGCCAGCGAGGCCGGGGTGGACATCGTGGATGCGGCCCTGTCGTCCCTCTCCGGCCTGACGGCACAGCCCAACCTGAACGCCCTGGTGGCGGCCCTGGAGGAGGGCATGCAGCCCAACGACACCATCCTGGGAACGTCGCCGTGCATCATCCCCGATCCCGGCAGCGAGGAGGGGGTGTGGAAGCCGAA
>DAIERH010000266.1 GCA_027346925.1 Geobacter sp. | reverse complement strand
TCGCTCTCCTCATCCTTCTTGGGCTTGATCTCGATTTCGTCCTTGCCTTCCGATGCCTTCTTGAAGTTGCGGATGCTCTTGCCCAACGCGCCGCCGATTTCTGGCAGCCTGCCAGCGCCGAATACGACCAGTACGATGACCAGTATGATTATCAGTTCGGGCATGCCAAAGCCAAACATTCGATCCTCCCTTGCCGCGTCGCAATTTTTTCAAGTATGTCATTGAAGTGCAAAAAAATCAAGCCTTCAACAGGGGGGGAGCGTGCGGCCCGCCTGCCGCCGCAACGCGTCCTAAATCTTGAATGAATAGGCGTTTTTCCCGTTTTTGCGTCGTTGACAGCCGCCGGCCGGCGTGATACAAGCAAGGATAATTTTCCAGCGGTGAGGGCGCTTTATGCCAAACAGTCAGCACTCGAGCTTATCAGCGATCAGGGTCAGGATGGTGACGACATCGCTTTTCGTCGCCGTGGCGGTCGGGCTTCTTCTGTTTGCCGCGGGAGGCGGGACACTGGCCGTGGTGGCGGCCGTTGCCGCGGCCCTCTTCTGTTCGCTGTTGAGTGGGGCGGCCCTCAAAAACTCCATCGCCGGGATACGCGCCGAACAGGCGCTGGTCGTGGAGTCTCTCCGGCTGACCGAAGACCTGTCGGAACTCCGGGCCCTCCCGGACGATATCCGGGCCATCAGCGCCTTCAACAACGTCATCATACAGACGGTCGAAACCAGACGAAGCGAGCGGCAGCACTTGCTGGACCAGGTTGTCGCCGCCGAGGAACAGCTCAAGGTGATCCTCCATAACCTGACGACCGGCGATGAGAAGGAGATCGCCCAGGTGCGGGACGCCGTGGCGGTGATGGAGAACATGAACAGCGCCTTCAGTCTGGTGATCGTGGAGTTGGATGAACTCTCCGGGCGCGCCGAGGACCGGGCCGCCATCTCGGGCCAGATGAGCGCCACCACGGATGCCATTGCCGAGAACATCAACCAGTATTCCACCTTTGTCATCGAGACATCCAGCTCCATCGAGCAGATGGCCCGCGCCATCAGCGAGACGGCCGCGAATATCCGTGCCCTGTCGGCATCCACCGAACAGACCGTGTCCTCCATCAACCAGATCAGCGATTCCCAGGTCAACGTGCGCGACAACGCCGAGCGGAGCGCCTCGGCCTCCGAAAGCGTGCGCAATCAGGCGCAGCAAGGGCTGCGCAGCATGGCCGCAACCCTCAAGGCCATGCACGAGATCGAAGCGAGCAACGACGAGTCCTTCGAGGCCATCAACCGCCTGTCGCGCCATTCGGCGCGCGTGGGCGAGTTCCTGAGCGTCATCCAGGAAGTGGTGGAACAGACCAATCTCCTCTCCCTGAACGCCTCGATCATCGCCGCCCAGGCCGGCGAACGGGGCCGGGCCTTTGCCGTGGTGGCCGAGGAGGTGCGCTCCCTGGCCCGCCGCACCTCGGCCTCCACCAAGGAGATCGAGGAATTGGTACGCAACATCCAGAAGGAGACCGCGGCCGTGCAGCGCTCGGTGACCCAGGGAAAGGGCAAGGTCAAGGAGGGGGTGAAGATCTCGTCCATGGCCAACGATGCCCTGGTGGTGATCGAGAAGAGCGCCGAGGACGCCTCGCGCATGGGGGCGCGCATCGCCAGCGAGATCACCGAGCAGGCAGCCGGGATCCAGGGCATCACCGAAGAGGCGGAGAAGAACCTGGAGCGGGTCCAGCAGATCACCCTGAATACGGCGCACCAGCAGGAAGGGACCACGCTGATCGTCAAGAACCTGGAACAGATGCGCGACCTGGCGCAACGCATCAACTTCTCGGCCCAGGAACAGGCCAAGGGAAACCGCCTGTACCTGAAGAGCGTCATGCAGGACAGCGAGCGGACACAGCAGTTGAAACAGGAGGCAAGCCAGCAGATCGAGGTCGCCCGCCAGGCCGTGGCCGCCGTGCAGCGGGTGGAGGCACTGATCGCCTCCAATGCAGTTGAAAGCAGAAAGATCGTGGACGGTATCAAGACACTGACGCGACTGATCGATCACTATCGCACCGGGACGGTTGTTGTGGAACCGGACGACGAGGCCCTCAGCTATGAATAGGTTCCTGACCGCCCTGCTGCTCCTCCCCTGTCTGGCCGCAACGGCCTCTGCCGCCGACATGGAGATAACCCCCTTCCGCACCGTCAACCAGAGCCCCTTGACGCAAATCTTCGGGCTTCCCGCCGAAACGGGCGCCACCGTGACACCGGCGGGACACGTCACGCTCGGTTTTACGCAGGATATTGCCAACGATTTTGCGCTGGACAACCTGCAGAACGAAAGCATCCGGCTGGACGGGGAATCGTACCGCTGGACGGCGTCCGCCCGTTACGGCATCGCCAACGGGTTTGAGGCCGGCATTGAGATCCCCTATGTCCTCTACGGGGGGGGGGATATTCGATAACTTCATCGAAGGCTGGCACAGGGCTTTCGGTCTGCCCAACGAGGGGCGACCCAACGTTCCCAAGGATCGTCTGGCCTTCACCTACATCAAGGATGGCGTGCAGAAACTCAACATGGATCACGCCAACTCCGGCATGGGCGACATCAGCCTGACCGGTGCCATGCAACTCTACGACAGCCGAGACGAGAGTTCCCACGATAGCCTGGCCCTGCGGGCGGCCCTCAAGCTTCCCAGCGGCGACAGCGCTTCGCTGCGGGGGAGCGGCAGCACTGACCTTGCCCTCCTGGTGTGCGGCAGTTCGAACAGTTTCACCGAATGGGGCACCCTGGGCGTTTTCGGATCGCTGGGAGGGATGGCCATGACAAATGGCGACGTCCTGCGTGACCAGCAAAACAACCTGGTCGGCCTGGGGACCGTCGGGCTGGGGTGGGGGCCGGCGGAGTGGATCTCATTCAAGTTCCAGCTCAACTGGAACACCCCCTTCTACCATGACAGCTCGCTGGCCGAGCTCTCCAGGGCCTCCCTCATGCTGATCTCGGGCGGTGCCCTCAAGCTCCCCGGCGATTACCGGCTCGACATCGGCGTCTCCGAGGATGTGGCCGTTACCACGGCGCCCGATGTGGCTCTCCACCTGGGACTCTCAAAACAGTTCTGACAAGATCCGTTCCGCTCCATGCGGACATCCCTGGGTTTCCATCCTCCCACGGGGCGCCACCCGCCGGATTCGCCAGAGAAGTGGCGTCCACCCGCAACTCGATCTCGCCCCTGTCTCTCCCGACAAATCTGTGTACAAGGTTTCAAACCGTACT
>DAIERH010000265.1 GCA_027346925.1 Geobacter sp. | reverse complement strand
CCGGCAACCTCCATGGGGTGGATGATGTACGGCTCCCCCGACAGGCGGGTCTGACCCTGGTGCACCTTGGCGCAGTAGACGTAGGCCTTGCGGATGAGATTCAGATCCGCCGCCGGATTGTACGCCGTCACCTTGTCGAGGATGTCGTTGAGCCTGATCATACGTTGTCGGTCGCCTGATGTACCGAGTCCCGTCCAAGCGCCGGGTTCGCGGCTTCGTCGTCGGCTCCCCGGCGTACTGTTCACGTACGCCCGCGTCGCCTCCTCGCCGCCTGCCTGTCATCTTGAATGCAACTCGGTTGAAAAGTGTGGATACCGCAGAGGCAGGATAAAAAAAGGGTGAAGCCGCGGATTGCCGCGAGTTCACCCTGGGTGGCGATTTAGTTGGCGCGCTGCTTCCTGCCAACCTCATAGCTGACTTTGCCGGCCGCGATCTCCCGCAGGGAGGTCACCACCAGCCGATTGTTCTTGGGGTCGATCAACGGTTTCGCGCCCTTGTAGAGCTGCTTGACCCGCTTGGACGCCAGCATAACGAGCAGGAACCGGTTTTCCACCTTGTCGAGGCAATCTTCCACCGTTACCCGTGCCATGTTCTTACTCCTTCCCGTCTATCAAAAAATGAGGGTTATATGTACTTTATTTTACTTCAAATATCAAACAATTTCGACACCTGCTCCAGCATGCGGGATGTCCGGAGGCCGTGGGCCACGACGATGGCGCACAACTCCTCAAAGGCATCTTCGAAGTTATCGTTGATGATGATGTAATCATACCAGCGGGCCTCCCTGATCTCCTCGGCGGCCCGTTTGATACGACGCTCGATCACTTCCGGCGCGTCGGACGAGCGGCTCTCAAGCCGCCGGCGCAATTCGGCCATGTCGGGCGGCAGGACGAAAATGAAGCTGCCACCGTCCAATTGTTCCTTGAGCCTGCGCGCCCCCTGGCAGTCGATGTCCAGCACCAGGTCGATGCCGTTTCTGCGGGCCTCTTCCAGGGTTTTGAGCGCCGTGCCGTACAGGTTGCCGTGCACCTCGGCCCATTCGGCAAAGGCGTCCTCCCGAATCATCCCCTGGAACTCATCACGGGAGACGAAATAGTAGTCCCGGCCATGCTCCTCGCCGCTACGCGGCTGGCGGGTGGTGTAGCTGATGGATTCCCGCATGGCAGGAAACCGTTTCAGCAGTTCACGACAGAGGGTGGTCTTGCCCGCTCCCGAGGGAGCGGAGATGATCATGATCAGTCCTTCGCGTTTCATACAAAGAGGCCTTTCAACGAATGTAGCGGCAACGTACCACAAAACCGCGCCAAAAGAAAAGCCCTCTCCGGGAGGGCTTGGCCGGCGCAACAGCCAGCAGGCAAAAAAGGATGGCGGCTACAGCACCAGGCTCCCCTGCTCCAGTCCCAGACCGCCGGTCCTGCCCATCACCTCCAGGTTCAGGCAGGCACCGTCGAACAGTTCTCTGGCCAACGTGAGCACATCCTCAACGGTCACGGCGTCGAAGCCGGCCAGGATCTCATCCACCGGCTGGTTGCGGCGCAGGTAGATCTCGTTCTTGGCCAGGCGGGTCATCAGGCTGTCGCTGCTCTCCAGCGACATGAGGAGCTTGCCCTTGAGCTGCTCGCGGGCGGAGTCCAGTTCGTCCTGTGGCACCGGTTCCTCTTTTGTCCGCCGCATCTCGACCAGGGCGATGTCGAGCAGTTCGCGGCAGTGCTGGGGCTCGGTGCCGGCGTACACCACCAGCGAACCGGAATCGGCATGGGAGATGACGTAGGAGTAGACCGAATAGGCCAGCCCCTTCTTTTCACGCACCTCCTGAAACAGGCGCGAACTCATGCCGCCACCCAGGATGGTGTTGAGCAGGAACAGGGCGTACCGGTCGGGATGGTCCTGGGGCAGGGCGCGGGTCCCCAGGCAGACCAGGGTCTGCTCCAGGTCGCGTTCGCTCAGGTTGATCCTCTGCCCGGTTGGGTAGGCAACAGCCTGGCCGTGCCTGCGGGGGGTCCAATCCGACGTCACGGCCGAGAAGGCGTTTTCCATCAACAGAACCAACTCGTCGTGCCTGACATTGCCGGCGGCCGAGATGATGATCTCCTCGGGATGGTAGCGGCTCTGCTTGTAGCCGACGATATCCTCGCGGGAGAGCGCGCCGATGGCCTCCTCCGTGCCGAGAATGGAGAAGCCCAGGGGATGGCCGCTCCAGAAGTTCTGATGGTAGCGGTCGTGGATACACTCCTCGGGGGTGTCGTCCCGCATCTTGATCTCCTGCAGGATGACCTTGCGCTCCCGCTCGATCTCGTCGGCCGGAAAGGTGGAATGCAGGAAGATATCCGTGAGCAGGTCAGTCACCCGCGGCAGGAATTTTGCCAGCACCTTGGCGTAGTAGCAGACGTACTCGTGGCCGGTGAAGGCGTTCAGGATGCCCCCCATGGAATCGATCTCCAGGGATACCTGCCGGGCGGTACGGCGCTTGGTTCCCTTGAAAAGCAGGTGTTCGATGAAATGGGCGATGCCGTTGAGTTGCGGGGATTCATGCCGCGTGCCATTGGCGACCCATATTCCGATGGAAACGGTATGCATGTGTTCGACGCGCTGGGTTATGACCCGGACGCCATTGTTGAGAAGCGATGAGGTTATCATGGCGACAATCATACCCGCTTTTTCAAAAAAATCCACCCACTACCGGGTGTCGCCGATAAAAAAATTAAAGGCTTGCGCCGTCTCCCGCTAATTTGCTAGAAAGGGACCATAAGAATATTCAGCCCAGAGGTAGCCATGAAAATCATCACCACTCCCCTGCCCGGTGTCCTGATCGTCGAACCAAAGGTGTTCGGCGATGAGCGGGGCTTTTTCTTCGAGAGCTTCAACGAGCGGACCTGGCGGGAGCTGACCGGCCTGGATGCCCGCTTCGTCCAGCACAACCACTCCCGCTCCGCGGGCGGTGTCCTGCGCGGCCTGCACTACCAGATCCAACATCCCCAGGGCAAACTGGTGCGGGTCGTTGTCGGCGAGGTCTTTGACGTGGCCGTGGACATCCGGGCTAGCTCCCCCTTCTTCGGCCAATGGTACGGGACGCGCCTTTCGGCCGAAAACAAACGCCAGATGTGGATCCCGCAGGGTTTTGCCCACGGGTTCTGCGTCACCTCCGACCATGCCGAATTCCTCTACCTGACCACCGATTTCTGGGCTCCGGAATTCGAACGCTGCATCGCCTGGGACGACCCGGACCTGGCCATTGCTTGGCCCTTGACGGGAGAACCGTC
>DAIERH010000264.1 GCA_027346925.1 Geobacter sp. | reverse complement strand
TGCCGGGAACCTGTTCATCGTCGGCGACGACGACCAGTCCATCTATGGCTGGCGCGGCGCCAAGATCGAAAACATCCAGCGTTTCAGTCACGACTATCCGGCCACGCGCACCGTGCGTCTGGAACAGAACTACCGCTCCACCGCCACCATCCTCAGGGCGGCGGGCGAGGTGGTCAAGCAGAACGTCGGGCGCAAGGGCAAGACCCTCTGGACCGAGAATCCGGAAGGGGACCGCATTGTTTACCAGCGGCTGGAATCGGACCGGGAAGAGGCGCGTTACGTCAGTCGGGAGGTCGGCCGCTTGCGGGGGCGGGGAGTGCCGTTGGAGGAGATGGCCGTCTTCTATCGTACCAACGCCCAGTCGCGGCTAGTGGAGGAGGCGCTGGTCGCCGAGGCGCTCCCCTACCACATCGTGGGTGGCGTCAGGTTCTATGCCCGTATGGAGGTCAAGGACATCCTAGCTTACCTGCGCGTGCTGGACAACCCGGCCGACGAGGTCTCCCTGAAACGGATCATCAACGTCCCGGCGCGGGGGATTGGCACCACCACCATCGACCGCATCGCCGCAGAGGCCGCCAAGCAGGGGGGCAATTTTTACGCGGCAGTACGGGAAGCCGGGCAGGGCGGTTTTCTGACCGCCGGGCCGCGCGGCAAGGTGGCGGCCTTTGGCGCCATGATGGAGCGCTTCCGGGAATTGGCCGCCACGGTGAGCCTGCCGGAGTTGGCCCGGACTGTGATGGAGGAGAGCGGCTACCTGGCCCGGCTCAAGGAGAGCCGCGACGACGAGGATGCCGAGCGGCTGGAGAACCTGGAACAGTTGCTGGCGGCCATGGAGGAGTTTGGAGAGAAGAGCCCCGAGGCCGGACTGTCGGAATTCCTGGAGCAGGTCTCGCTGGTCTCGGACCTGGAGCAGGGGGAGCAAGGAAAGCCATCGGTGACGCTGATGACCCTGCACGCCGCCAAGGGGCTGGAGTTCAGGGCGGTGTTCATGGTCGGCATGGAAGAGCGGCTTTTCCCCCATGTCCGTACCCTGGACGACCTGGACGGCATGGAGGAGGAGCGCCGCCTGTGCTACGTGGGCATGACCCGCGCCCGCGAACGGCTCTACCTGCTCAACGCCCGCCGGCGCTACCTGTTCGGCCAGGAGCAGGCCAATCCCCCCTCCCGTTTTCTGAATGATATCCCGCCGGATCTGCTGGACGCCGGGAAAGTCCTTCTCGAACTCCAGGATGTTGCGGATGTCGGCCCCGCGCCAGGAGTAGATCGACTGGTCGTCGTCCCCCACCACGCACAGGTTGTGGCGCCCTCCGGCCAGGAGGCGGATCAGTTTGTACTGCACCGGGTTGGTGTCCTGGTATTCGTCCACCAGGATCCACTGGAAGCGTTCCTGGTACTGGCGACGCACCTCGGGGAACTCCTCCAGCAGCCGCACGGTCTGGATCAGCATGTCGCCGAAATCAAGGGCATTGCAGCGCTTCAGCCGTTCCTGGTAGGCTGCGTAGATCTGCACGACCTTTGCCGTGTAGATGTCGCCGGTCGAAACAGCGTCCATATCCCCGGGAAACAGGCCGCGGTTTTTGAAGTCGTCGATACGGGCGGCGATGGCCTTGGGTGCGAAGCGTTTGTCGTCCAGGTCCAGGTCCGCCAGCACGTCCTTCAGGAGCCGCTCCGAGTCCCTGTCGTCGTAGATGGCAAAGGAGGGGTCATAGCCCAGATGGTGGATCTCGCGGCGCAGGATGCGTCCGCAGGCGGCATGGAAGGTGGAGATCTGCGGCACGTCGCCGCCCCCCAAAAGCCGTCGCACCCGTTCGGCCATCTCGCCCGCTGCCTTGTTGGTGAAGGTCACTGCCAGGATGTTCGCCGGACGCACCCCCCGCTCCTGGATCAGGTGGGCGATGCGTTGGGTGATGACACGGGTTTTGCCCGATCCGGCGCCTGCCAGGATCAACAGCGGCCCCTCACCGTGCAGCACGGCCTCTTTCTGGGGGGCATTGAGGTGGGAAAGGAGTTTCATGATCTCTGTTGTATCCGCTCCTCCTGTCAGCGTCAAGGGTAAACCATGTTCAAAAATGAGTCATCCGGCGACCCGGGCATTGACCTTGTCCGGCAAAATGATACAATTTTGCCAATGCGTTTTGCACAGTATACAGGCAGGGTGGCGCATTATGCGGCGCCAACGGCAATGTATTTTTAGTTTAACTAAAATCAGATCGCTTATCCGCAACTCATGTGTAGAGATATGCCCCAATGGTACCATTGTGGTTGCGGCACGACCTGTATCACCGAAAAAGGTGCATACTTTGACTATGGTCAAAACGGCACGTTTCCTGCTCATGGTAAGCTGCCCCTGTCGTTCGCACAGGGAAATGTGGGCAGCGAAGCCCGGCATGGAACCGTGCCGGGCTTTCTTTATTCCATGGATGGGCATCCGGCTTGCCGCAACAAACTGTGGTGCGGGTACGTCCGTTCCGCCTACAGTGACGATGGAACTAAAATTTTCAAATTGTGTTATATTTTGAGTTGAATTATCCTTAACGTAAGTGTAAAGTATGCTTTAATTTTATCCCTAGAGGTATCCATGCTGATAGTAGCGTGTATCAAGCAGGTTCCCGACACGACGCAGGTTCAGATCGACCCGGTGACCAACACCCTGGTTCGTGAGGGTATCCCGTTCATCGTCAACCCCTACGACACCCATGCCCTGGAAGAGGCCTTGCGGTTGAAGGACCGTTTTGGCTGTCGTGTGGCGGCCATTTCCATGGGTCCTCCCAATGCCGAGGCCACGTTGAAGAAGGCCCTGGCCCTGGGGGTGGATGACGCCATCCTGCTATCGGACCGGGTCTTTGGCGGTGCCGATACCCTGGCCACCAGCAACGTCCTTTCCGCCGCCATCCGCAAGCTGCACGACGAGGTGGACGAGGTTGGCCTGGTCTTGTGCGGCAAGCAGACCATCGACGGCGATACGGCCCAGGTTGGCCCCGGCATTGCCAGCCGCCTCTCCTTTCAGCAGCTCACCCTGGTGGACCGGATCGTCAGCCTGGATCCGGGGGCAAAGCGCATCCGCGTGAGCCGCAAGCTGGAGGGGAGGCACGAGATCGTCGAGGCGCCGCTTCCGGTCATGCTCACGGTGGTGCGGGAGCTGAACCGGCCGCGCTACCCGACGGTGCCCCGGCGTCTGGAGGCGCTGGAGCAGCCGGTGGAGACCTGGACGAACGAGGTGCTTCAGCTGGACGTGCAGAGCTGCGGGCTGAAGGGTTCCCCCACGTGGGT
>DAIERH010000263.1 GCA_027346925.1 Geobacter sp. | reverse complement strand
TGCGGGCGTGCTCGATGCTGGTGCCGTTCTTGGCGGCCCAGCGCGCCGGCACATGCTCCAGCCAGAAATGGTCGTCAAAACGCCTGTCCAGCAGGGTGCCGTCCATATCCAGGAGAACGGTATCGATTGTATTCCAGTCAATGGTCATGGTTGTCATGGCAAAAAGAAAGAGGCGCGTCGTCATACGCCTCTTGAAGTAGGTACAATACCCATGTCTCCGGTTTTGTCAAGAAACAGCTTGACGACAACCGGGGCCCGATGGGGAGGCAGGCGCATAATTTCCCAAATTCATTGACTTTACTGGCAGTGGTCGCGTATAAAGAAATATTTCGCCATGAACGCAAAACAACTTTACATGGAAACCTTTGGCTGCCAGATGAATGTCAACGATTCCGAGCGGATCGTCACCATGCTGGCTGATCTCGGCTATCGCGCCACCAGTCAGGCGTCGAACGCCGACATGATCCTGCTGAACACGTGCAGCGTACGGGGCGGTGCCGAGGAAAAGGTCTACAAACGTCTGGCCAATCTGCGCCCGCTGAAAAAGGCTAAACCTGCGTTGATCATGGGGGTCGGCGGCTGCGTGGCCCAGCAGGAGGGGAACGAACTGCTGCAAAAATTCCCCTGGCTGGATCTGGTGTTCGGCACCCACAACCTGCACCTCCTGGTTGACATGGTCAGGGACGCGGAAAACGGCGAGCGGCGCTGCGAGACCGCTTTCATTGACAACGAGCAGCGCCTGGACCTGTTCCCCCCGGCCAAGGGCAACAGCCGCGTGAGCAGTTTCGTGACCGTCATGCAGGGGTGCGACAACTTCTGCTCCTACTGTATCGTCCCCTACGTTCGTGGCCGCGAGATCAGCCGGCGTTCGGCGGAGATCATTGCCGAGGTCAGGCAACTGGCTGACTCCGGCGTGCAGGAAGTGGTGCTGCTCGGCCAAAACGTCAATTCCTACGGCCTCAAGACCGAAGGTGAGCCGAACTTTGCCCGACTGATCCGAATGGTGGCCGAAATTGAAGGCATCCTGCGCATCCGCTTCACCACCTCGCACCCCAAGGACATGTCCGACGAACTGATCGCCTGCTTCGGCGACGTAGCCAAGCTGTGCGGCCAGATTCATCTGCCGGTGCAGTCCGGCAGCGATTCCGTGCTGGCCCTCATGAATCGCGGGTACACCCGTGCCTCCTATCTGGACAGGATTCGCGCCCTCAAGGCCGTCCGGCCCGGCATCGCCATCACCGCCGACATCATCGTCGGGTTTCCGGGCGAGGGCGAAGAGGACTTCGAACAGACCCTGTCCCTGGTGGAAGATGTGCGCTACAGCGACCTGTTCATTTTCGCCTACTCCCCCCGGCCGGGCACCAGGGCGGCCGACCTTGTAGAGGAGTTGGGCAGGGAACAGAAGGTCCAGCGCCTGGAACGTCTCCTGGAACTGCAAAAGCGCATCACCCGCGAAATAAGCGAATCTCTGCTCGGCACGTGTCAACCGGTCCTGGTGGAGGGGGAGGGGAAGCACCACGGCCAGGTTTCGGGTAGGCTGGAGAGCGGCCGGATTGTCAATTTTCCCGGCGACCCCGGCCTGATCGGCAGCCTCGTCGAGGTGCGCATCGTCAAGGCCTACCAGAATTCGCTCCTGGGGGGGAAATACTATGACCTCACCGCCGAGGGTGCAGAAGAAAAACCTGAATCTTTCGCTGTCGTTCAAGTCCCCTGTTTCAAAAGGGGGAACCCTCTGGAAGATCAGACATAATCCGGAAAAAGATTTAACTTTGAAGAGGTTTCCATGGCCACCGAATCCGCACCACCTATAGTCAACAACTTCCTGCGCACCATAGTTGAGGACGACCTGAAGAGCGGCAAACATACCACCATCGTCACCCGTTTCCCGCCCGAACCCAACGGCTACCTGCACATCGGCCACGCCAAGTCCATCTGCATCAACTTCGGACTGGCGCGGGATTTCGGTGGCCGCTGCCACCTGCGCTTCGACGACACCAACCCGGCCAAGGAAGAACAGGAGTACATCGACTCCATCAAGGAGAGCGTTCACTGGCTGGGGTTCGACTGGGGCGAACATCTCTACCATGCCTCGGACTATTTTGAACAGCTCTACCAGTGGGCTGAATACCTGATCCAACAAGGCAAGGCATACGTGGAGGACCTGTCGGCCGAGGAGATCCGTGCCCATCGCGGCACCCTGACCGAACCGGGCAAGGAGAGCCCCTTCCGCAACCGTTCCGTTGAGGAAAACCTGGACCTGTTCCGCCGCATGCGGGCCGGGGAGTTTCCCGATGGCACCAAGGTGCTAAGGGCCAGGATCGACATGGCCTCGCCCAACATCAACCTGCGCGATCCGGTGTTGTACCGCATCCTGCATTCACCCCACCCGCATGTGGGTGACATGTGGAAGATCTACCCCATGTACGACTTTGCCCATGGCCAGTCGGATGCCATCGAAGGGATCACCCACTCCATCTGCACCCTGGAGTTCGAGGACCACAAGCCGCTCTACGAGTGGTTCCTGGACAACCTGCCGGTGCCGAGCAGGCCGCGCCAGTACGAGTTTGCCCGGCTCAACCTGACCTACACGGTGATGAGCAAACGCAAGCTGCACGAACTGGTCAATCAGAAGATTGTCAACGGTTGGGACGACCCGCGCATGCCGACCCTGATGGGAATCAGGCGGCGCGGTTACACGCCTGAGGCAGTACGGACCTTTTGCGAGCGGATCGGCGTGGGCAGGAGCGATTCCTGGATCGACGTGTCGGTCCTGGAAGAGTGTGTCCGCGAAGACCTGAACGAGCGGGCCCCCCGTGCCCTTGCCGTGCTCAGGCCGCTCAGGGTGGTGATCAGCAACTATCCCGACGGACAGTCGGAGGAGTTCGAGGCAGCCAACCACCCCCAGAAGCCGGAGATGGGAAGCCGCACCGTCTCGTTTTCGCGGGAACTGTTCATTGAGCAGGACGACTTCATGGAATCACCGCCCAAGGGGTTCTTCCGCATGACCCCCGGCACGGAGGTGCGCCTGCGCTACGCCTACATCGTGCGCTGCACCGGTGTGGTCAAGGACGCAGACGGCAACGTGGTGGAGGTGCGGTGCGATTATGACCCGGCATCACGGGGCGGCTCGGCCGCCGATGGCCGCAAGGTCAAAGGCACCATCCACTGGGTCTCTGCCGCCCATTGCATGGAGGCTGAGGTGCGCCTGTTCGACCGCCTGTTCAGCGATCCCAACCCGGACCAAGGTGGGGCCGACTATAAGCAGTTCCTC
>DAIERH010000262.1:1130-3276 GCA_027346925.1 Geobacter sp. | reverse complement strand
GGAAAGGGGAACGGCAGCAGCCGTTCCCCTTTTTTATTCAGCCCCAGCAATTCTATGGCTACATGGTTTTCTTGCCCTCAGTTCGACCACCAGATACCTTCTTCCGCGCGGCAATATCCACGATCTGGCCGTCTTTCCAGATATAGCAGGGGGTCTTGGTCTTGCGGGCAAGGAGATGCGCGGCTTTGGCGGCACGGCGAAGGGCAGCATCTATACCGGCTAGTTCTTCATTTATAGGCATTTTCGGCCTTCTGCTCATCCATTTTCTCCCTGTTCCAGTATGTACGGTATGGTACCAGAGTTGTCATACAACGTCCAGACGTTAACAATCTGCTTATACACCTCGTGGAAGTTTTTTAGGCCAGCCTCGAATCGTCTGCGGATATCACGCTCCGGCACGTTATGCCCCCCTTGCGTAACCCGTGCGGCCACCCGCGTTACCGCCATGTCGGCCGTCGGCAAGCTGAGAAAGACCAGCACGATATGGTAACCATCGGCACGGCATTCCCGCAACAGTTTGACATAGGCCCTGCCGCTCAAGGTCGTCTCAAAGGCAAAGCTCTTCCTTTGACGGACCTTTTCATGGATCTCTTCCAGCATCAGGCGGCCAGCCCGAAATGCGGCTGTTTCGGGTTTGAACGGTGAAAGCCCGGCGGCGATCAGGTCGGCATTGATGAAATCGGGACAGTTCGCCTCATGGGGGAGGAACTCACGGGCAAAGGTGGTTTTGCCCGCGCCGTTCGGACCGGCGATGATGACGATTTTGGGTTCGTTAGCCATAAATGTCACCTAAACTCAGTCACAATTATAACCGCTCATGTTCCTGAATAATCTTGTCGGTTCCATACAAGCCAAGAATCAGCATTCTGTCGAGAATATCGAGGATTCGCTTTCTCAACGCCGGGTGCTGCTCCGTAGCGGCATATTCCTTAAGGAGTAGATCAAAGCCTTTCCCCATTTTTTCATCACTATAGCAACGATATCAGGAGTTCAGATACTCCCCGATCTTTTCCGCCAGGGTGCGGTAGATGCGGCGGCACTCGTTCTCGTCCTTCTCCAGGAGCGTCACCCTGAACCCCTGGAGCGGCGTGCAGAACGAGGAGAGCGGCACCACGCAGATGCCGGTGGCGGCCAGGATATGATAGACGAAACGCTTGTCCGGCGACACGCCCGGCTGGTTGACCAGCCCCTCCACCACCTCCTTCACCTCGGCGTTGGCGATGGGTAGCGACTGACGGCCGGTGAGCAGACCTTCCTTGAAGGCAACCGCCATGTAGAAGGCGCCGTTGGTGCGGTTGACCAGCAGTTGCGGAACCTCCTTCAGGAAGTTGTAGGTGATGTTGCTCATCTTTTCATAGCTGGCGATGCGCTCGGCCAGATAGGCGGCGTATTCCGGATGCCTGGCAATGGCCGGGATCACGGTCTGGGGGAGGGTGGTGGAGCAGACCTCGTTCATCTTGCCGGTGAGGATCAGGTTGACGTACTTGCGGAACTGCTCGTCGTTGTGGCCGTTGTAGACCTCGATCCAGCCGCAGCGCGAACCGGGCCAGGGAAACTCCTTGGAGATCCCCTTCAGGGAGATGGCCGGCACGTCGCCGATCACGTCGCTCAGATGCACGGTTTTCTCGCCGTTGTAGACGATGTTGATGTAGACCTCGTCGGCGATGATGAACAAGTCGTTTTCCCTGGCAACGGCCACGATCTCCCGCAGCATCTCCTCGGTATAGACCATGCCGGTGGGGTTGTCCGGGTTGATGATCATGATGGCGCAGATGTTGGGGTTGTACTTGACGTGGTTCTTCAGGTCCTCCATGTCCGGATGCCAGCGTTCCTCGGGTTTGAGCCGGAACAGGGAGGGCGCCGAGTGGGCATGGCCTATCTCCCCCAGGGTGTGGGTGGTGTAGGAGGGTGACGGCATCAGCACCCGCGCCTCGGGACGCAGGCAGCCGTAAATCTTGGCGATGGCATCCCCCAGGCCGTTGAAGAAGATGATGTCATCCGGCGTGATCTGCGCCCCGCCGCGGCTGTTGGTGGAGTCGCAGATGAACTCGCGGGTTTCCAGCACGCCGCGGGTGTGGCAGTAGCCCCAGGTGTGGTTGTCCATCACGGCCTTGGCCACGATCTCCTTCATCCATTCCGGGATCTG
>DAIERH010000262.1:0-1120 GCA_027346925.1 Geobacter sp. | reverse complement strand
CGGGTGTGGCAGTAGCCCCAGGTGTGGTTGTCCATCACGGCCTTGGCCACGATCTCCTTCATCCATTCCGGGATCTGCTCCCCTTTGACGATCGGGTCGCCGATGTTCTCCCAGTTGATCCGAACGCCGTGTTTTTGAAGCTTCTCGGCCACGTTGACGATGTTGCGGATTTCGTAGGTCAACTCCCCTGTTCCCGGTTTCACCAATTCGGTTCTCATGGTTCTTCCTCCACGCATATGTGATGTCGTAATTCGAGCTTTGCGGCGATGCACCTACAAAAACAGCCGTGGACTGCTGTCCACGGCTGTTAGGAGCGTATCGTACGGAAACGATGATCAGCGGGCAGCAGACAGACCTGCGGCGTAACGCGCCGCGGCGTTGATAGCTCGTGCTGCTGCAATGGCGATGATCTTGGTTTCCATGGAGATTTTCAATAGCATACCCGCCGTCCGGCCGTCAACGGTTTTGTAGGGGGCTTCGATCCCGATTCACGCTACGGCTTTGGCCTTCCCAGGCCCACCAGCAGCCGCCCGTCCTCGTCACGCCAGCGCAGCCACCCCAGTACATCTTGATCGGACACAACCAGGGCCCAGTCATCCTCCAGCTTGACCACCCTGAAGGGTTGTCCCGGGGTCAACGCGGCCAGCGCTCCCTTACCCGTCTGGCGGAAAAGCTGGTAATACTTCTTCTGCAACCCCGGCAGCAGCTTGCCCACCTTCCCTTTGAAAAACTCCTCCCAGGGCTGGAAGAAGGCTGACCGGCGGGGGTCCAGCCAGGCCTCGCGCCCGGCGTCGTCGTAGGCCACCCGCAGCCAGTCCCCCTTGCGGGCCGTCACCATCAGCGGCAGGCCGGTGCTCATGGAACCGAAGATCCATTCGTAGGCGGGAACCCTGCTAAAGTCAAGGTCGCCCCGGCGTGCAATGGCAGGTTCGTCGTAGAGATGGAACGCTTCACCTGTTCCGGCATTGCCGGCAAGGGGCAGCATCAGTACGCCGATGCCGCAATAGGGGCGCATCTTCGGAGCAGGAGGGGTGGGCACGGCGCGTGCCACTGTCGCAACAAGCAGCAACACCACCATGGCTGTTGCAATCCTCATCGCGGCCCCTTAGTGGGTAAACAG
>DAIERH010000261.1 GCA_027346925.1 Geobacter sp. | reverse complement strand
CGCAATAACCAGAAACAATACCTGTAACACTAACAGTATCCGTCCCATCATCTCTCCTTGAAACAACCGCACGACCTTGGTATCGAATATTTTCCACGGGTAACTGAAAGCATGGCCATGTTTTTCCATGCATAGCACAATTTTATGTTGAAACGCAAACCGGTTTTCGGTACGTTACCGATTGAATCCATCGTTATCGTCAATAGGAGATCGTAGCCATGACCTTGAAGCAACTTGAGGTATTCCTGGCCATTGCCGAGACGCGCAGCTTTTCCAAGGGGGCCGAGGAGAGCTGCATCACCCAGTCCACCGCCAGCCAGCACATCCAGACACTGGAGGAGGAGTTGGGCATCAGGCTCTTTGACCGGGGGCGGGGAGGCGCGCTGCTGACCGAGGCGGGCAAGCTCTTTCTGGAGCGCGCCAAGCGGATCCGCGGCGAGTGCGACGCATCCCTCGCGGCAATCCGCCGTTTTCGCGGCATGGAGGACGTAGTGCTGCGGGTCGGCGCCAGCAACATCCCCGGCACGAGCCTGATCCCCGACCTGCTGGGACGGTTCCTGGAGCAATGCCCCCGGGTCAGGCTTGAAGTGGTGCAGGGCGACAGCAGGTCGGTGGTACGGCAACTGGTCGCCGAGGAGATCGAGCTTGGGTTCATTGGTGGCCGCTACGATGATGATCAGGTGGAATACGAACCCATGGGCGAGGACAGCATCATCTGCGTGGTGTCGCCCGACCTGGTCCGGTCCGGTAAGTACAGCCTGAGCCAGGCCGAGTTGTGCAAGGTGCCGCTGGTGGTGCGCGAGCAGGGCTCGGGTACCCAGCAGGCGGTGTACGAGGCCCTGGCCGGCACCTGGATCAGGAAGGAGGCGCTGCGCATCGTGGCGCTGCTCGGCAGCAATGAGGCGGTCAAGCGCGCCGTCCTGAACGGAACGGGCTATGCCTTTATTTCCGCCATGTCGGTGGCGGAGGAGGTTAGCGGAGGCCAATTGGTGTCCATCAGGATTCCCGGAGTCAACATAACCAGGAGATTCTACGCGGCCCGGCGCGTCGGCAGGGAACTTTCCCCGGCGGCAAGCGCATTTTGGGGGTTGATGCTGGCCCATTGGCGGCAGCAGGGCCAAAAGCGGTAATCGAATGAGCGAATGCGCTGGCCGCGAGTCCCTTTCCGGCCATGGCACCGATGGCACTGCTCCTGTATCATATGGCGTGAATTGTCTCCCTGTTCCGGTCCCAGTTGTGATAGTTTTATCCAATGCTGCTCAGCAGCGAAGCGGGTTACCGAGGAGGCTCTTATGGCCCACCAGCATGTCACCAGCGATTACATGGCCCACGGCTTCTGTTTTTCATGGGAGCCCGGCCTGGTCTGGCTTCATGTAGCTTCCGACATCGTAACCGGGCTCGCCTACTATTCGATCCCCGTTGCCATGTTCTACTTCCTCTACAAGCGGCGGGATCTGCCTTTTTACCGGATGTTTCTGCTGTTTGCCACCTTCATCCTGTCCTGCGGGACGACCCACTTTTTTGCCGCTTATACGGTGTTTGACCCCGCCTACTGGCAGGAAGGTTATGTCAAGGCCGGTACGGCCGTTATCTCGGCAATCTCGGCCGTGCTTTTCATCCCCCTGATCCCCAAGGCCATTGCCATGCCCAGTCTGGAAAAGGCCCTGGAGGCAAACCGTGACTTGAACCTTCAATTGAACCTGAAGCTTGAAGAGTTGCAGACGGCGATGCTGACCCTGGAATCGGCCAACCATGAGTTGCAGGTCAGTGAAAACCGTTTCCGTACGATCTTCGACTCGACGAACGACGCCATCTTCATCCACGAGTTGCAGTCGGGGAGCATCGTCGATGTGAACCAGACCATGTGCGACATGTACGGCTATTCCCGCGAGGAGGTGTTCCAACTCACCATTGAGGAACTGAGTGCCGGGACCGCCACCTACACCCAGTCCGATGCCCTGGGATGGCTTGAGAAGGCACGGGATGGAGAACCGCAGGTGTTCGAATGGCATGCCAGACACAAAACCGGGCGCCTGTTCTGGGTTGAGATACACATGAAACGGGCCGAGATCGGCAGCGAAACCCGCATCATCCTTACCGCCCGCGACATCACGGAACGCAGGCAGGCCGAGGAGTCGCGCATCAAGGCGTTCGACTTCATCGAGACGCTGCTGGCTTCTTCTCCGACCGGGATACACGTGTATGACGGTATCACCGGCGACTGCGTCATGGCGAACCAGGCGGTCGCGAATATGGCCGGGGGGACGATCAAGGCGATCCGCGCCCAGAATTTCAGGAAGATCCATTCCTGGCATGAGGCGGGGCTCGACCGGCTTGCCGAGGAGACGCTGGCCGACGGCACCACGCATCACACGGAAAAGGCGTTTACGAGCACCTTTGGCACGCCGATGGTTCTCGACTGCTTCCTCTCCCGCTTCGATGTGGATGGCAGGCCGCACTTGCTCTTAATTACCGTGGATATCCGGGAAAAGAGGCGCCTGGAGGAGGAGAACAAGCGCATCGAAGCCCAGATGCTGCATGTCCAGAAGCTCGAGAGCTTGGGTGTCCTGGCCGGTGGCATCGCCCATGACTTTAATAACATCCTCATGGCGGTGCTCGGCAACGCCGATCTCGCCCTGATGCGACTGGCCCCCGAGTCTCCGGCGCGGGACAACCTCAAGCAGATTGAACTGGCCGCCGGTCGCGCCGCCGAGCTGGCGCGCCAGATGCTGGCCTATTCGGGCAAGGGGCGTTTCATCATCGAGAGCCTGAACATCACGGCGATCGTTGAAGAGATGACCCACATGCTTGAGGTCTCCATCTCCAAGAAGGCGGTGCTGCGCTACAATTTCTCTCCGGACCTGCCGCCGGTCGATGCGGATGCCACCCAGATCCGACAGGTTATCATGAACCTGGTCATCAACGCTTCCGAAGCCATTGGCGACACGAGCGGGGTGATCGCCATCTCCACCGGCGCCATGGAGTGCGACGCGGCCTACTTGTCGGACACCTGGATCAACGACCACCTCCCGGAAGGGCTGTACGTCTACCTGGAGATCAGCGACACCGGATGCGGCATCGAGCGGGAGGTCATACCGAAGATATTCGATCCCTTTTTCACCACGAAGTTTACCGGCCGGGGCCTGGGTATGGCCGCCGTACTCGGCATAGTCCGCGGCCACAAGGGTGCGATCAACTACGTCGCGCAGGCGGCGATGTCCGGCACGCTCGGCTTCGCCAGGCTCACCGCCGCCGACAAGAGCGGGCTGGCGTGGGTCAGGCA
>DAIERH010000260.1 GCA_027346925.1 Geobacter sp. | reverse complement strand
GCGCCGGCCTCTGCCGAGTCCGCGTACGAGTCGTGGCCGTCGATCCCGAGCATCTTCCCGGTGGGGGTCAGCAGCGTGAAGACCGAGCGCGACGACCTCGTCAGCGACCCAGCCCGTGCCCCGCTCGCCGAGCGGATGCGTCCCCGCACCATGGCCGAATTCATTGGCCAGGATCACCTGTTGGGACCGGGGCGGATGCTCCGCCGCCTGATCGAGGCGGACCGCCTCCCGTCGCTCATCTTCTGGGGACCGCCGGGGTGCGGCAAGACGACCCTGGCACGGGTCATTGCCGAAACCACCCGTGCCCACTTCATTTTCTTCTCCGCCATCCTCTCCGGGGTAAAGGAGATCCGGGAGATCGTGAAGGAGGCCGAGGCGGAGCAGGCGCGAAGCGGCCGGAACACCATCCTGTTCGTGGACGAGATCCACCGCTTCAACAAGTCCCAGCAGGACGCCTTTCTCCCCTATGTGGAGCGGGGGACCTTCACCATCATCGGCGCCACCACAGAGAACCCCTCCTTCGAGGTGATCGCCCCGCTCCTCTCCCGGTGCCGGGTATTGGCCCTGAACCAGCTGGAACCGGACCAGCTGCGCACCCTCCTGGAGCACGCCCTGGCCGACTCCGAGCGGGGACTGGGCACGATGGGGCTGACGGCGACCGGCGAGGCCCTGGCGTTCCTGGCCGAGCAGTCCGGCGGCGATGCCCGCATCGCCCTCAACACCCTGGAGGTGGCGGCAGGGCTTGCGACGGAAAACGTCATAACCCTGGCGGCAACCCAGGAGGCCTTGCAGAAGAAGGCCCTCCTGTACGACAAGGGGGGGGAAGAGCACTACAACGTCATATCGGCCTTCATCAAGTCCATGCGTGGCAGCGACCCGGACGCGGCCCTGTACTGGCTGGCACGCATGCTGGAGGCGGGCGAGGATCCGCTCTTCATCCTGCGCCGCATGATCATCCTGGCCTCCGAGGACATCGGCAACGCCGACCCGCGCGCCCTGCAGATGGCGGTCGCGGCCCTGCAGGCCTTCCAGATGGTGGGGATGCCGGAGGGGAGAATCATCCTGGGACAGGCGGTTACCTACCTGGCCACGGCCCCCAAGTCAAATGCTTCCTATCTGGGGATTGATGCTGCTCTGGCCGAGGTACGCAAGTCCGGTGCTTTAGATGTGCCGCTGCATATCCGCAACGCCCCCACCAAGTTGATGAAGGAACTGGGCTATCACCAAGGATACCAATACGCCCACGACTTTGAAGGCGGCTATGTACAGCAGGAGTATCTGCCGGAGAAATTAAAGGGCCGTAAATTCTACGCCCCCAAGGGACATGGATACGAGAAGAGTATTGTAGAGCGGATGGAGTGGGTGAAAAAGCTAGAGAAGAAGGGATAGGGGCAGTTAAAGCCTCTGGCAAAAGGGATACAAATCATGACAAGTTCCATTTTTAAAATAATGACCAAGCAATTCTTGAAATGCCCCCTGTCTATATTTTTGGTAATTGGTTCGTTTATATTATCTGGTTGTACAAGCCAATTGGCGAATGCAATTTCTTCAAATGACGTTGCAGCAGTTCGTAAACTGCTTGAAGCCGGTACCAACATAAATGATGATTTTTATGGGGAGACATCCATTCAATATGCGGTGAGTACAAACGCATCTCCTGAAATGATCACATTCCTACTTGAGCATGGTGCAGAAGTGAAACCTAAGGGAGGCATAAAACCAATTGCCTGGTCAATTGTTTATTGTAACCCTGCCGTAGCAAAAATGCTCATTGAGCACGGAGCAGATATATATTCTTCAGATCTTGCACCTAGTGTGATTGAATCAATTTCTTCAACAAAATACACTCCCCGGCAACTAGCGGAAAAAACCGGCTGTACAGTTATATCCCGTATGTTGGCCGAAGCCGAGCAAGCTCAGTATGCCGGCTTGACAGGATCATCCCCGAGCCGCCAACAGACGACTGCGAACCGAAACAACACTAATAGTAATATGACCGGCGCCAGCCAACCACTGCCTCAAACAGTCCAAACTAACCAACTCGCGCCTACCTTCCACGCTACACCAGACGACAACGCCGTTGCAATAGTCATCGGCATAGAAAAATATCAGTCACTTCCGCCTGCTGGTTTTGTCCGCAGTGACGCCAGTCTGATGCGTGACTACCTGAGGGCCATGGGTTATCAGGATCGTAACATTGAGTTTCTGACTGATGAACGAGCCACCTTCACGGGGATTCGCCGGGCAGTTGAAACCTGGTTGCTAAACAGGATTAACGCCAAAAGCCGTGTAACCGTCTATTATGCCGGACACGGTGCGCCTGATCCGCAAAGTGGTGCAGCGTACATTGTGCCCTATGATGGCGACCCCAACTATCTCAACGATACCGGTTACCCGCTGAAGCGCCTCTATGAACATCTGGAAAATCTGCCGGCCCAACAGGTGGTGGTTCTGATCGACGCCTGTTTTTCCGGTGCTGGGGGGCGAGGTGTGCTGGCAGCAGGCGCCCGGTCGCTGGTCAGGGTTGAAAAAGCCACCCCTAAAGGCAGTCGTATTGCAGTGCTGACCTCAACCCAGGGGGCACAAATCAGCACCTCGTCCCCGGAAAAGAAACAAGGGATATTTACCTACTACCTGCTGCAGGCATTTCAGGAAGGCAATCATGACCTGGCAAATGTGTACGACTATCTGCGTCCACGGGTAGAAGATGAGGCCAAACGGATGAACGTGGAGCAGACACCCTCAATCAGCCCTGACTTGTCGACCATCAAGGGGAAATTCACGTTATGGTAGGAATATAGCTATGTATCCATATTTACGATCTTTTATTACTGTGAGTTTATGGCCAGTACTCTTCATTTGTGGATGTTCATCAAGCTCCCCGCTGATTAAAGCAGCCCTCGATGGGGATCTGCAAACAGTAACAAAGTTGACAGCACAAGGGGCTAACATCGCTGAAAAGGACTGCCAGTGGAATATTGACCTTGTCTGTTGTAGCCCAATTACATGCGCTGCCTATAAAGGCAATACTGAAATTGTGAAATACCTGCATCAAAAAGGTGCTGACATCAACACCAAAGACACTATCGGAGTGAAATTTGCCCCCATACATTATGCTGCTCAGCTAGGGCATATTGATCTTGCAAGCTACTTGGTCACAAGCGGCGCAAATCTTAACCTAACAGCAGACATGGGAATGGGCACTCCCCTTACAATTGCAACACGTCGTAACCACACTGAAATAGCAAAAATCATATCAAATGCATCTCATGACATCTACGCAAAGCCACCT
>DAIERH010000025.1 GCA_027346925.1 Geobacter sp. | reverse complement strand
ACCCTGGTGGCAAGCAAGCAACTCCAGCCGGTCTACGACAAGCCGATGATCTACTACCCCCTGGCGACCCTGATGGCGGCCGGTATCCGGG
The DNA here is from genome assembly GCA_027346925.1 of Geobacter sp. Lineage (GTDB taxonomy): Bacteria > Desulfobacterota > Desulfuromonadia > Geobacterales > Pseudopelobacteraceae > JACPFJ01. The sequence continues at coordinate 16,342 of DAIERH010000025.1, read as the reverse complement.
ATATCCTGCTCATCTCCACCCCCCACGATACGCCGCGCTTTGAAACGCTCCTGGGTGACGGCTCCCGCTGGGGCATCACAATTTCCTACAAGGTGCAGCCGGAACCAAGGGGGATCGCCCAGGCTTTCCTGGTGGGGGAGGAGTTTATCGACGCCAAGCCGGTTGGTTTGATCCTGGGGGACAACATCTTCTACGGCAAGATGAACCTGGACCGGATCGTGGAGGGGTTCCAGGGTGGAGCGCGGATCTTCGGCTATCAGGTGCATGACCCGGAGCGCTATGGCGTGGTGGAATTCGACGGCGACGGCAGGGTGCTCAGCATCGAGGAAAAGCCGAAACAGCCCAAGTCGCACTACGCCGTTCCCGGTCTCTACCTGTATGACGGCCGGGTGGTGGATATCGCCAAATCCATTGCACCCTCGCCTCGCGGGGAACTGGAGATCACGGACGTCAACCTGGAGTACCTCAAACGGGGCGAGTTGACCGTGGAGCGGCTGGGCAGGGGGATCGCCTGGCTGGATACCGGCACCCACAAGAGCCTGTTGGAGGCCAGCATCTTTATCGAGACCATCGAATCGCGCCAGGGACTCAAGATCGCCTGCCTTGAGGAAATCGCCTTGCGCCGCGGCTTTATCGACTGCGGATGGATGCGGCGGCTAATCGACCTGACCCCCGTCTCCAGTTATCGTGAGTATCTCCTGCGGGTCTACAACGAAACGGAACTCTGCGGCAAAGGTTAGGCCGGTGCGGCACGGGGGTTTTCAGAGGCAAGGGGGGACCCGGCCGGTGCCATTCACAGGATCGCTATGGAATTATTCAAGAAATACGGGCTGGTTCTTCTGATAGCCACCGGTGTCCTCGGCGCCCTTATCTTCTACACGCTCAATATCCCCCGCAACCGGGAGGCCAATATCATCGAACGCGGCATCATGAGCGTCTTTGCGCCGATCATGATACCGGCGGCACGGGTGAGCGGGTTCTTCGAGGATGCCTGGGACGGCTACATCAGCCTGGTGGATGTGCGCCGTGAAAACCTGAGGTTGCGCGAAGAGATCAGGGATCTCAATGGGCGGATCGTGGCGGGCAACGAGGCCTTGCAGGCCAAAGAGCGCCTGGAGCACCTCCTGGACATGAAGGGTACGATCAAATCGCCCACCCTGGCGGCATCCATCGTGGGGGAAGATGTGTCCTCCTGGTTCCGGACCATGATTATCGACCGGGGCAGTTCCAGCGGGGTCCGTGAAGGGATGGCGGTGATCGCCGCCGACGGTGTGGCCGGCCAGATCGTCAAGGTTGCCCCTACGACGGCGCGTGTGTTGCTGATGACCGACCATGCCAGCGGGATCGCCGCCGTCATCCAGCGTTCCCGGGCGCGCGGCGTGGTCAAGGGCAAGGGCGAGGGGCTCTGCTCCCTGGAGTTCACCACCCGTGAAGAGGATGTCAAGGTCGGCGACGCGGTGGTGTCTTCCGGCATCGGCGGAGTGTTCCCCAAAGGGTTGCCCATCGGCGAGGTGACCATGGTCAAGCGGGGCGAGTACGGCATCTTCCAGACGGTGACCATTCGGCCCAGCGTGAACTTCGCCCATCTGGAGGAGGTGCTGGTCGTGCTGCGGGGTGGGTATGAGTAGGCAGGTCATGCTGTTTGCCTGCGCCGTCGCTGCGGCCGTGGTGCTGCAGGCGGCGGTGCTGCCGGTCCACATCGCCACCCCCTTCAAGCCCGACTTGCTGCTGATCATCGTGGTGCACCTGGCATTACGGGGGTCGTTCCAGGCCGGTACCCCCCTGGCGTGGCTGCTGGGGCTCCTGAAGGACGTTTTCAGCGGGCTTTATCTGGGGTTGAACGCCTTTACCTTTCTGATCATCTTCCTGGTTATCAAGAATGTTGCCGATCGGCTCTATGCCGAAAGCGGCTTCCTGTTCGTCGTTACCGTCGGTGTGGCCACCATGGTCGCCACCATCGCCAACCTGCTGCTGCTCGTCATGTTTACCCAGACTCCCGGTATTGCCTACTCCATGACCGCGGGGCTGATCCCCCACATTCTGACCAACGCCTTTGCCGCCTCTTTGGCCGCCTTGCTGCCCGGTTTCAGTCGCGGACACGAGACCGTATGAAAGATCAGCGCTTCATACGCGAGAACATGGAAGCGAAGCGCAGGATACTCCTGCTCTCGTTCGTGGTCGGCGTCATCTTTGCCGTGCTGGTGCTCAGGTTGTGGCACCTGCAGATCCTCAACGTGGACGACTACCGCAGCATGTCGGAGAACAACCGGCTGCGCTTCGTGCCGGAGGCCGCCTCCCGGGGGGCGATCATGGACCGCAACGGCACGGTGCTGGTCAGCAATCGCCCCTCCTTCAGCCTGGCGGTGGTTCCCCAGGAGGTGAAGGACAGGGATGGGCTCCTGAACCAGTTGGTTGCACTGTTGGGGCTTGATCGTGCGGAGTTGGCCGAACGCTGGGAAAAGGGCAAGGGACGTGCCAGGTACTATCCGGTTGTGCTGGCTTCCAACATCAGCCGCGACCAGGTGGAGATCGTGGAGGAGAATCGCTTGCGCCTGCCAGGCGTAGAGATCGAGATGAAGCCGGTCCGGGAGTATTCCGGCGGCATTCTGGCGGCGCATCTTCTGGGGTACATCGGCGAGGTATCCGAGGATGAGCTCAGCAGCAAGGGGTACGAGGAATACAACCCGGGCGACTACATCGGCAAAAACGGCATCGAGCGGAGCTGGGAGAAGGACCTGCACGGCAACGACGGCGGACGGCAACTGGAGGTGGACGCCCGGGGCCGTGTCCTGCGCACCATCTCGGAGTCGTATCCCACGGTCGGCAACAGCGTGGTCCTGACCATCGACGCCAACCTGCAGAAGCAGGCCGAGCGAGCCTTTGGCGACCAGGCCGGCGCGGCGGTGGCCATGGATGTGAACAGCGGCGAGGTCCTGGCGTTCGTCAGCAACCCCGGCTTCGATCCCGCGCTGTTCAGCGGCAAGCTGCCGGCGGACAAATGGAAGGAATACCTGGAGGACAAGCGTCACCCGCTGGAGAACAAGGCCCTGACCGGCCAGTATCCGCCCGGATCGACGTTCAAGATCATCACCGCCCTGTCCGGTCTGGAGGACGGCAAGATCGACGAACATACCTCGGTCGTCTGCAACGGCTCCTACGACCTGGGCACCTCCACCTTCAACTGCTGGAACAGGCACGGCCATGGGGCCACAAGCCTGAAAAAGGCGCTGCGCGAGTCGTGTGATGTCTACTTCTATCAGCTTGGTGAACATCTGGGTGTGGACGCCATTGCCGCCACTGCCAGAAAATTCATGCTGGGCGCCCCCCTGGGGATCGGTCTGCTGCACGAGAAGGGCGGACTTATCCCCACTGCGGAGTGGAAACAGAAGCGCTTCGGCAAACGCTGGTTCCACGGCGAGACCCTGCCGGTGGCCATCGGGCAGGGGTATGTGCTGATGACGCCGATCCAGTTGGCGTCCATGATCGCCACCGTGGCCAACGAGGGAAGCGTGTACCGCCCCCACCTGGTAAAGCGGATCGTGGATAGCGACGGCAAGCTGCTGAAGGAGTTCAAGCCCGAACTGTTGGGCACGACCGGCATTTCGGCGGATAAGTTCAGGCTGGTGAAGCAGGGGCTGTTCGCCGTGGTGAACGAACCGGGGGGCACCGGCGCCATGGCGAGGCTGTACGACGTGCACGTGGCCGGAAAGACAGGTTCTTCCCAGGTTGTCAAGCTGCGCGACAGCAAGCTCTCAACTCCCTGGCAGTTCCGTGACCATGCCCTGTTCGTGGCCTTTGCCCCCTATGAAAAACCCGAGATCGCCGTGGCGGTGGTGGTGGAGCACGGCGAGCACGGCGGGTCGGCGGCGGCCCCCATTGCCGGGCGGATCCTGCGGGCCTGGTTTGACGGCAAGAAACCGAAAAAGGAAGCACCGCGGCCGAAGGACGAGGAGGAACAGGCGGACGAGCAGGGTGTGCAGCAGCCTGCCTCGGCATCGCCCAGGAATGGGGGGGGCGGAGATGATTGACCGCCGGTTGCTGACGAATATCGACTGGATGCTGGTCGGGCTGGTGATTGTCATCTGCCTGCTGGGCATCCTCAACATCTACAGTGCCACCACCCCCTACAAGGTGGTCGGCTCGCCCTATTACATCAAGCAGTTCTACTGGATGCTGTTCGGCATCTTCATCGCGCTCCTTATGTGCAGTGTGGATTACCACATCCTGGAAGACCTCTCCTACTGGCTGTACGGCCTGCTGGTGGTGCTGCTGCTGGCGGTACTGGTTGTCGGCCGCCGTTCCATGGGGGCCACCCGCTGGCTGCACCTGGGGTTCTTCAATATCCAGCCCTCGGAACTGATGAAGATCGTGATCATCATCACCTTTGCCCGTTATTTCAATAATTTTCAGGTGGTGGGCGGCCTGACGGTGCGGGATGTGCTCTTTCCGCTGGGCATCCTGGCAGTTCCGGCGCTGTTGATCATGAAGCAGCCCGACCTGGGGACCGCCATCCTGGTGATCCTGATCGCCTGTTCCATCGTGGTGTACGTGGGGCTGCGCTGGTCCACGGTGGTGACCTTCGTCCTGGTGACCATCCCGGTAGCCTGGCTGGGGTGGGCCAAGCTGCTGCGACCGTACCAGAAGAACCGCATCCTGGATTTCCTCAACCCGGAACGCTCCCGCCTGGGGAGCGGCTACCACATCATCCAGAGCAAGATCGCCGTGGGTTCCGGAGGTGTCTTCGGCAAGGGTTTTATCAAGGGGACCCAGTCCCAGCTCCGTTTCCTGCCCGAGCAGCACACCGACTTCGCATTCTCGGTGTTTGCCGAGGAGTGGGGCTTTGTGGGCTGTCTGGTGCTGATCGTCCTCTACATGTCCCTGGTGCTGTGGGGGCTGAATATCGCCCGGCGCTGCAACGACCGTTTCGGCGGCCTCCTGGCCATGGGGGTGACGGCCATGCTCTTCTGGCACATCGTCATCAACATGGGCATGGTGATCGGCATGTTCCCGGTGGTGGGGGTGCCGCTGCCGTTCTTCTCCTATGGCGGCACCTCCATGATCACCTCCATGGTGGGGATCGGCATCCTGCAGAACATCAGCATGCGCAGGTTCATGTTCTGAGACTAACAAACCTGACCACCCCTAACCACTCCTGAACCAGGAGGGGGATTTTAAACTCCCCTCCTTGATAAGGAGGGGCTGGGGGTGGTTGGTTTCGATCTAGCTGGCGTAACAACCTTCTGCGAGCGAGGGTGATCTGGTGGTCATGAAGCGGGTGGTGATAGTGGGCATGGGGTTCGGCGGCCTGAGCGCTGCCAAGGAACTGGCCGGCCGTGGGCTGGAGGTGGTGATGGTGGATCGCCACAACTATCACCTCTTTCAGCCATTGCTCTACCAGGTGGCCACGGCCGGCCTGGAGCAGGAGTCCATCGCCTACCCGGTGCGGGCACTGGCGAGGCGCTGGCAGGGGGCCGCGTTCCGGATGGGCGAGGTCATTGGCGTCGATCTGGCCGGCCGGCACCTCATTCTGGCGGACGGCGAATTCTCCTACGACTACCTGATCCTGGCGGCCGGCAGCCGCACCAACTTCTTCGGCATGGAGGGGATAGAGCGGCACGCCTTTGACCTCAAGCGCCTCTCCCATGCGGAAGAGATGCGCAACCATATCCTGACGCTGTTTGAAAAGGCGGGCCGGGAGCCGGACCCTGCCCGGCGTGGCGCGCTTGTGACCTTTGTGGTGGTGGGTGGCGGCCCGACCGGCGTCGAGTTTGCCGGTGCCCTGCGGGAGTTGGTCGTCCACGTGCTCTCCCGGGACTACCCCGAGGTGAGAACCGCGGAGACGCGCATCATCCTGCTGGAGGCCGCCTCCTCGCTGTTGACGGCCATGCCGGACGAACTGCGCGCCTATGCCCTCCGCAAGCTGCGCGCCATGGGGGTCGAGGTGAAGCTGGAGACCCGCGTGATCGATGCACGTGACGGGCATGTCTTTCTGCATGGCGGGGAGGTGATCGAGTCCCACACCCTGTTCTGGTCGGCCGGGGTGGCGGCAGCCGAACTGGCCGACCGGCTGGGCGTGCCCCAGGCAGGGGGCGGCCGCGTCACGGTCCGCGCCGCTCTCAGCCTCGACGGCCATCCGGAGGCGTTCGTTATCGGCGACATGGCGCATCTGGTGCAAGACGGCGCCGTGCTCCCCATGATGGCACCGGTCGCCACCCAGCAAGGGCGCCACGCCGCCCGCGCCATCCTGGCCCTGGAGCGGGGAGAACAGCCGCCCCCCTTCCGGTACCACGACAAGGGGGCCATGGCCACCATTGGCCGGAGCGCGGCCGTGGCCGTCAGCCACGGTTTCCGGTTCCGCGGCTACCTGGCCTGGCTCGTCTGGCTGCTGTTGCATCTGTACTACCTGATCGGTTTCCGCAACCGGCTCCTGGTGCTGATGAACTGGGCCTACTACTACTTCTCCCACGAGCGGCAGGTGCGGCTGATCACCGGTGAGACGGACCGTCGTATTTGAGCCCTTATCTGTTGGCCGTCAGCGTATGAGGCCGGCCGCCGGGCGCTTGTACCGGGCCAGTCACTCCGTATTCTACAAGGACGCAGTGTTACCACGCATCACACAATCATGCCCGATACCCCCCCAGACCCCATGACGACAGTTTCCGACACCTACCGCGCCATCTACGCCGTGGTCGCCCGCATCCCCCGGGGGAATGTGGCCACCTACGGCCAAGTCGCGGCATTGGCGGGCCTGCCGGGCAGGGCGCGTCTCGTCGGGTACGCCCTGAGCGCCCTTGCGGGCAGGTCTGCCATCCCCTGGCACCGGGTCGTCAATGCCCAGGGCCGCATCAGCCCCCGCTCCTGCGGCAGTGAAGCGGATATGGAACAAAGGCTGCGCCTGGAACATGAGGGGATCAGCTTTGACGCCACCGACCGTATCCCCCTCGACCGGTTTTTGTGGCGGCCGTAGTTTGCCGGAGGGAAAACCGTCCAACGTCCGATGCCGCTGCCATCGCCGTCAACCCTGCTCCTATCAACAAAAAACGCTCTGGCTGCAAGCGCCCTTGACTTTGTGTCCTGTTTTTCCGTATTCTTAAAATTTAAAGTCAAATCGATGCCATCTCGGAGCAACGCACCTTTTGAAAGCAATCGTTGTCATTCCCACTTACAACGAACGGGACAACATCGTCCGGCTTGCCGGGGAGGTCCTGCGGCAACACCCGGACCTGCGGATTCTGTTCGTGGACGACAACTCGCCCGACGGCACAGGCGTTATGGCCGATGAACTGGCGGCTGGCGACGACCGGATCAGCGTCATCCACCGGGCCGGCAAGCTGGGCCTGGGGTCGGCCTACCGGGAGGGATTCAAGGCCGCGCTGGCGATGGGGGCAGATTACCTGATCGAGATGGACGCCGACTTCTCCCATGACCCGGCGGTGCTGCCGGTGTTCCTGGAGGCCATCCAGAAGTGCGACCTGGTGATCGGATCGCGCTACCTGAACGGCATCAGCGTGGTCAACTGGCCGTTGCGCCGCCTGATGCTCAGCTACTTCGCCAGCGTCTATACCCGCATCGTCACCGGACTGGAACTGAAGGACTGCACCAGCGGCTTCAAGTGCTTCCGCCGTTCCGCCATCGAGGCCATCGATCTGGATGCGGTCAGGTCGGACGGCTATTCGTTCCAGATCGAGATGAACTACCGTTGCCGCGAGCAGGGATTCAGGATCGTTGAGGTGCCGATCATCTTCATCGACCGCCATGCCGGGACCTCGAAGATGTCGCGCAGGATCGTGCGCGAGGCGGTCCTCATGGTCTGGAAGCTGAAGCTGGGCACGCTGCTGCGGCGCCTGCCGGGCAAGAAAGGATACTCATCGTGAATGAGCTCTGGTCCGTCGTTGTGGTGGCCGGCTTGCTGGGTTGGGTGGGCGCGGCCCTGAGTTTTATCTTCAAGGCCTTTCCCGGCCGGGGGCAGTTTCTGGCCCGGCCGGCACTGATCTGGGGCGGGGTGCTGGTGGCGTCGTACATCGTCTGGATCGTGGGGATGCTGCATGCCTGAACCGGCTGAAAACCTGAACCGCCGGCCTTTTGCCGGCGGTTAGTAGTTTACTTTTAGAGGTATTGTGGTATTAAGAAGAAGTATGGCGCTCTATACCTGTAAGCTTGGTGCATCAGACGGAAAAATCCTGTACAGGGATCTTGAGGCGGCGGAAGCGGTAGTGCTGCAAAAGAGCTTGGAAGAACAGGGTTTTTTCGTTTTTGAGATCAAAAGGAAGCCGTTTCGGTTTCTCTTCGATAAAGGCCTTGGCCGGCGCGGCATCGACAACCGCTCCCTGCTTACCTTCAACCAGGAGATGTTGGTGCTGCTCAAGGCAGGCATGCCGATCATGCAGATCCTCGATGCCATACTCGACCGCCACGACAAGGGCAAGCTCGCCGAGATCCTGTGCCAGGTCCGCGAGGACGTAAAGGGTGGGGCCGCGTTGTCCGCTGCGCTCGAAAAACACGGCCGCCTGTTCCCCCATCTCTACATCGCCTCCATCAGGGCGGGCGAGCGGACCGGCGACCTGCCCCGCACCATCCGGCGCTACATCCAGTACCTCAAGCGGGTTGACGCCATCCGCAAAAAGCTGGTCTCAGCCCTGTTCTATCCGGCCATCCTGGTGGTCGTGGCGTTCCTGGCCGTCACCCTGCTCCTGGTATACGTGGTCCCCACCTTCAGCCAGGTCTACGCCGATGCCGGGTCCCAACTGCCCATGCCCACCCAGATCCTGATCACCGTCACCACCTTTCTGAGACGTTTCTTCCTTCTGGGGGTGCTGCTGGCAATCGCCGCCATGGCCGCCTACCGTTCCTGGGTCTCCGGGGAGGCGGGCCGCTATGCCGTTGACCGCTTCAAGCTGAAGATCCCCTACGCGGGTGATGTCTTCGTCAAGTATTCGGTGGCCGGTTTCGCCCGGACCCTGGCCACGGTGCTGGGCAGCGGCATACCGATCGTCGAATCGCTGCGCATGTCCATCGCCACCCTCAACAACCGTTACATGGAAAAGCGGCTCTTCGAGGCGGTCAGGTTCGTGGAGGAGGGGGGCAGACTCTCCACCGCCTTCGAGCGGGCCGGCATCATGCCGCCCCTGGCGCTGCGCATGCTGGGGGTGGGCGAAACCACGGGCGCCCTGGAGGATATGCTGGCGGATATCTCCGACTACCTGGAGGATGAATTGGAAGAACGCATGCATATCCTCACCACGGCCATCGAGCCGGCCATCATGGTAGTCATGGGGGTCGTGATCGGGACCATCATCATCGCCATGTACCTGCCGGTGTTCAAAATCGCCGGCACGGTAGGGTAAGGGAATCCGATGCAGTCCTATCGGCGCAGAAAAATCGGCACCATCCTGTGTGAACGGGGCACCCTGACTCCTGAACAACTCGGCTATGTGCTGGAACAGCAGGAGTTGGTCCGGCAGCGCTTTGGGGAGATATGCCTGCGTGAGGGGTTTATCGCCGAGGAGGACCTGGCCCGTGCCCTGGGGGAGCAGTTCGGCCTGGAATACGTGGATCTGGCCGAGTTCAAGATGGACGAGGAACTGCTCAACTCCCTGCCGACCGACGCCATCTACCGTTTCCGGTTCGTGCCCCTTCAGCGGACGGACGATCTCCTCGCCATTGCCGTGAGCGACCCGACCGACGTGGTGAGGCTGGACGAACTGGAGCTCTTGCTCGACCGCCCCTTGAGGATCCATCTGGCCACCGAGTCCGGCATCAGCCAGGCGATCAAGACTGGCGAAGGGACCCGACGCGTGCTGCGCGAGGTGTCCGAGGACTTCATGCTCCAGTTGGTCAAGGAGACGGAACGGGGCGAAGAGGTGCTCTCGGTCGAGACGATCTCGGACGATACCAGCCCGATCATCAAACTGATCAACACCACTATTCTGGATGCCTTGAACCGCCGGGCCAGCGACATCCACATCGAGACCCACCACGACGGCGTGGAGATCAAGTATCGCATCGACGGCGTGCTCTATCGGGCCAACGAGCCCATCGACCTGCACTTTCAGGCCCCGATCATCTCGCGGCTCAAGGTTATGAGCGAACTGGACATCTCAGAGCGGCGCATCCCGCAGGACGGCCGCTTCAAGGTCCGCCTCGGCGACAAGTCCATCGATTTCCGCGTCTCCATCATGCCGAGCGCCCTGGGGGAGGACGCGGTCATCCGCATCCTGGACAAGGAGAGTATTGCCAGCGACTTGAAGGGGCTTACCCTGGAGAACCTGGGCATCGACGAACGGGAGATCAAGCGGCTGCGCAAGAAGATCCGCGAGCCCTACGGCATGGTGCTGGTCACCGGCCCGACCGGTTCGGGCAAGACCACCACCCTGTATGCGGCCCTGACCGAGATCCATACCGGTGAGGACAAAATCATCACCATCGAGGACCCGGTGGAGTACATGCTTCGCGGAGTGCTGCAGATCCCGGTCAACGAGAAGAAGGGGCTCACCTTTGCCAAGGGGCTGCGTTCCATCCTGCGTCACGATCCGGACAAGATCATGGTGGGGGAGATCCGCGACTCCGAGACGGCCCAGATCGCCGTCCAGTCGGCCCTGACCGGCCACCTGGTGTTCACCACCGTGCACGCCAACAACGTCTTCGACGTGATCGGCCGTTTTATACACATGGGGATAGATCCCTACAACTTTGTTTCCTGCCTGAACTGCGTCATGGCCCAGCGCCTTGTTCGCCGCGTCTGCCGCAAGTGCCGCCGCCCCGTGGCCTATGGCGACGATGTCCTTCTGGAGGCCGGCATCGATCCGCAACGGGTGGCGGGGGCGATCCTGTACGAGGCCAGGGGGTGCGAGGAGTGCAACAATACCGGTTACCGCGGGCGCAGCGCCATCGTGGAACTCCTGGAGTTGAACGACGAGATCCGCGACCTGATCATCGCCAAGGTGCCCGCCACCCAACTCAAGCAGGCCGCGCGCGAGGCAGGCGTCGTCTTCCTGCGGGATTCGGCCGTGGAAAAACTGATCGCCGGGGACACGACCCTCAAGGAAATCAACCGCGTCACCTTTGTGGAGTAGGGGGAACGGCATGCTGTTTGCCAGAAAATCGCTGGGAGTAGAGATAGGCCCAACCGGCGTGGGATTTGCCCTGCTGGGTGGCTCGGCGGCCGCGCCGCGCCTGGAGCGGGTCTCCTACCGTAGTCTGCCACCCGGCTGCGTGCGCCTCTCCCTCCGCGAACCGAACATCCTCGACCCCCAGGCCTTTGTCGCCACCTTGAAGGATGCCTACAACATGCTCCTGTACCGGGGGACACACGTTTCCCTGACCCTGCCGGACGCGATCGGCCGCATCCTGCTGCTGGACGTGGAAGGCCGTTTCAAGAGCCGTGGCGAGGCCCTGGACATCATTCGCTGGAAGCTGAAGAAGAGCATGCCATTCGAGCTGGCTGACAGCCACCTGGACTATCAGCAGTTGCGGGTGAGGGACAACGGCGACATGGCCCTGTTGGTGGCGCTGGTGTCGCGCACGGTTATCGGCCAGTATGAAGAGTTGCTGGCCGAAGCCGGATTTACGCCGTCCCGCATCGATTTCAACATATTCAACCTGTATCGTACCTTTGAGCGGCGCCTGGCGGGCCAGGACGACATGGCACTGGTGACGTTCCACGACGGCCTGCTCGCCGTGATGATCATGCACGACGATGCCCCCGAGTTCGTGCGGATCAAGGATCTCTCGGGGGGGACGCCCAGCGACGGCCGTGTCTACCTGGAGATCAACAGTTCGTTCCTGGTGCATCGCGAACGTTTCCCGGAGCGGATGCCACGGCAGGTGGCCTGCATTGCCCCGCCCGACATGGGGCGGGACTTCTGTGCCATGGTGGCCGAGATCACGGCGTGCGAAACGATCCTTCTGGAGACCAAGTCCATGGTAACACCAGGCGACAATGCCCCGGCCGACCAGGAGACCCTGTTCTTTTTCACGCCGGCCATCGGCGCGGCCATGAGGAGCCTGTGATGCGTTTCACCATCAATCTGGCCACCAGGCCCTACCTCGACCAGTTCCGGGTGAAGCAGGCGTGCATCGGCTCCCTGGTGCTGCTCCTGGCGCTTTTGGCCTGGAACGGGAGCCGTATCGCTCGGGATATGGGGGAAGTGAGCCGCCTGGCAGCCGAGAACGCCGCCATGGAGGCCCGGTTGGGCAGCCGGCCGGCTGGGGTGTCCGAAAAGGAGAACTCGCGGCTGCTGGCCAGTATCCGCTTTTACAACGAGATCATAGAGCGCAGGAGCCGTAACTGGCTCGGGCTCCTGGATCAGGTGGAAAGCGCCACTCCGGAGGGGGTGGCGCTGGCGGCACTCACACCGGAAAAGGGGGGTGCGGAACTGAAGCTGGAGGGGCGCGCCAAAAACTTCGGCACGGTGCGGAGCTATCTGGAGCGGCTGGAAGACTCCCATGCCTTCGACGATATCCTGCTCCTGTCCCACCGCGACCTGGCCCTGGGAGAAAAGACCAGGGGGGTGCAGTTCACCATCTCCTGTCGGGCGGTGAGCCGATGAAGCGGATCCTGTCGGAACTGTTCCGGCTGAAACGGCGCAGCCTGATCGCCATTGCCGCGCTTGTGCTGATCAACGTCATCCTGTACGCCGACATCGCCATCTACCAGACGCCGGCGCTGGACAATGCCCGGCGAACTTGGGGCAGCCTGCGCGACCGGGTGATGGCCCTTGGTCGGGGGGATGTGACCGCGACGTATCGCCAGGGAAAGGCCGACCTGGAAAAGATCCGGGCCATGATCCCGGTCAAACGCGATTTTCCGCGCATCCTCGGCGACATCATGGACACCGCGGCGTCCAGCGGCGTCACCATGGGGAGTGTCAGCTACAAGCCGCGGACGATCAAGGAGGAGAGCCTGCTGGCCTATGCCGTCATAATGACGGTCAACGGGTCCTATGCCGGGATCAAGAGCTTTCTGGCCGATATGCAGCAGAACCGCGAATTGGTGGTCATCGACGCCATCAGCCTGTCCAACAGCGATCCCTACGAGGAAAACGTGTCCATGGAACTCCGGCTGACGGTGTATCTGCGGGAGGGTGCATGAACCGCCGGCGTCTGGCCCTGGCAATCCTGTTGATCCTGCTGCCGCTGGCGCTGGTCTGGGGCTATCTCACCTATCCGCGCCAACGGACCGCCGCGACCCTGAAATACGCCCCCGGCAGCCACCCCCAGGCGGAACGGAGGCGGCAACCCGCGGCACGAACGACGGTCCCGACCCGGACGGACAATGTGCTGCGACTCGACCTGCTCGCCCGTGAAGAGCCGGTATTCAAGGGGTATCGCCGCAACATCTTCAAACCGGTATTCATGGACGAGCACAAACCGCTGAAGCCGAGGGCGGTCGCCCCCATGCCGGCCCCGCCCGTGGTCCAAAAGGCCCCGGTCCAGCCGATTGCCGTACCGGAGCCCCCCAGGCGTGAACTGGCCCACTTCACCTTTCTGGGGTTTCTCAAAAAGGGCAACCGCAAGACCATCTTCCTCGCCAAGGACAAGGACATCATCCTGGTGCGGGCAGGGGATGTTATCGCGGGGCGCTACAAGGCGGTCTCTGTGACGGACCAGGACCTGAGCCTCCTGGTCAGCGACACCGGAGAGCAGATCGTCATACCGCTGATGGAAAACCGCCCATTGGGCGCGGTCCAGTAAACGGAAATTTTTCTGCGGCCTGCATTTTTGTCAAGAAGAGGTGGGGCTGTGGTTGCCCCAGAGGAGATACAACGGATGCGCTATTTGAGCTATTTCATCATGTTTGGCCTGCTGACCGCCCTTGTGCCGTTGGCCGGCTGCTCCGCCGGCACTCGGGCGTTCAACCGGGGCGAGGATTTCGAGGCCAAGGGGATGTATGAAGAGGCCATGTACAGCTACGCCGATGCCTTTCGTCACAATCCCGAGGAGGGCAATTACCGGGCGCGTTTCCTGAAAGCCCGTGAACAGGCCGCCAATGCCCGTTACAAACGGGGGAAGGAGCTGTTCGACAGCGGCAACTACATCGATGCGGCGGCGGAATTCCAGGCTGCCCAGGCGCTCGACCCCAGCCAGGCGCGCTTCAAGCAGATGGTGGATGTCACTACGCGCCTGAAGGATGCCCAACTGGTCTACCGTGAAGGGGTCGATTTCGAGAAGGCCAACAAGCTCAAGGATGCCTACCGCTCGTACGTGCGCGCCCTGGAACTGAGCCCCGAGGACAAGGAGTACCAGGGCGCCCTGGCGAGGGTTTCGGGAGCCCGCAAGGGGAGGCATGAGGGATACGAGCTGAACATCAGGTCTGCCAAGCCGATCACCATCAAGTTCCGCGATGCCAAGCTCAAGGATGTCTTCAACATCGTCACCCAGCTCTCGGGCATCAATTTTGTTTTCGACGACGCGGTCAAGGACCAGCCGGTGACCATCTTCCTGGAAAACGCCACCTTCCAGCAGGCGCTCGACCTGCTCGCCAGCCTGTTCAAGCTTGAGCGCAAGGTGCTGAACGAAAGCACCGTGCTCATCTATCCCTTCACCCCCGACAAGGTCAAACAGTACGAGGACATGGTCCTGCGCACCCTCCACCTCAACTACATGGATGCCAAGAAGGCGGTTAACCTGATCCGCACCATGCTCCAGGTCCGCAAGATCTATGTCAACGAGGATTCCAATTCGGTGGTGGTGCGCGATACCGCCAATGTGGTGAATGTGGTGGAAAAAATCCTGGACGCCAACGACGTCCCCGACGCCGAGGTGGTGCTTGATGTGGAGGTGCTGGAGATCAACGACCGGGACACCTCCTCGCTGGGTCTGCTCCTGAGCAACTACAACGTGCAACTGGGGACGTTCTCGCCCAACGGCAACCTTCTATCGCCCAATACCCTGCAATCGACACTCACTACCCTCGCGTCCGGCAGTACTCAGGCCCCACAAAATACCGTCAATACCGACAATCTGCTCAGGGTTTTCAAGGTCAATGGCTACGGCGGCTTTATCACCGTGCCCAGCGCCACCTACAACCTGAGCAAGGCCCTGGCCAAGGGGGAGGTGCTCTCCAATCCCAAGATCCGGGTCAAGAACAAGGAGAAGTCCAAGTTCACGGTCGGCACGCGGGTACCGATCACCACCACCTCCACCACCGGCACCACGGGGGGGTTCAGCGTCAATGTCCAGTACGTGGACGTGGGGGTCAAGGTCAACGCCGAGCCGACCATCCAGTTGAACAACGAGGTTTCCATCAAGGTCAGCCTGGAGGTCAGCTCCATCGCCAGCCAGCAGACCGTGGGCGGCGCGGACAGCCCGACCGTGGTGGTTACCATCAACACCAAGAACCTGGATACGGTGCTGAGCCTCAAGGACGGCGAAACCAGCGTGATCGGCGGCCTGATCTCCAAGAATCAGACCTCGTCCAAACAGAAGATATTCCTGCTCAGCGACATCCCGCTGCTCGGCCCGCTATTGACGGACAACGAAAACGACAAGCAGAAGTCCGAGGTGGTGCTGGCGATTACGCCCCGCATCGTGCGCCACGTGACCGTGCCGCCCCTGGACATCACGTCCTTTGTCTCCGGCAAGGAGGACGATCCCTCCTTGGCCAGGCCGCTGGCATCCTTTGACCTGGAACCCCAGTTCGAGGCCGCACCCATGGGGGGGGTGAAGCAACCGGCCGCTGCCGCGCCGCCGCCCGCACAGCCGCCGCCTGCGCAACCCGCACAACTGCCGATACCGGCGGGCGCGCCCTCCACCCCCGTGCCGTCCATGTCTCCAACGGTCCCGGTTCCGCCGGCCCCGACGCCACCGCCACCGACGCCACCGGCGCCGACAGGGGCGGCCACTGCGGCGGATACACAGGCCCTCGCCGTCCCGGCGGTTCCGTCCAAGCGGGCGCTGCTGCAACTCAGCGCCCCCTCAGCGATCTCCATCGGGCAGCAGTTCAGCCTGGATATCAGGGTGAGCGACATCGGTGACCTGGCCAGCCTGGCGACCGTGCTGACCTATGACCCGGCCCTGGTGGATTTCGTTTCCGCCAGCGAGGGGGGCTTCCTCAACCGGGACGCCAAGCCCACGCAGTTTTCCAGCCGGGCCGATGCCGTCGGCGGTGTGGCGGTCAGTCTGGCGCGTGGGGCGGGCGCGGGTGGCGTATCGGGCAGCGGGACGCTGTTTTCGGCCCTGTTCCGCGCCAAAAAACAGGGATCGGCCGTATTCGGCTTCCGCAACGCCAACCTCTCCGCGTCGGATGGCCGGCCGCTGACGATCCTGCCGTTCAGCACGGCAGTAGTAATCAAGTAGGGATCAAAAACGGAGATCGTCCGCATTGCTTTCTACTCTGAAAAGA
>DAIERH010000259.1 GCA_027346925.1 Geobacter sp. | reverse complement strand
GTGTAGCTGATGGCCTGGGACCTAACCTCCCTGTAGCAGGCCTCGTGGTCGCAGATGTTGTAGATGTAGACCTGCTTCTTTTTCCCGTCCTTGAGGCCGCGGGCGATGACGCCGATGCAGGTCTTTCCCTTGGTCAGCGGTCCCAGGGAGCCGGGGTCCGGGAGGAGGGCTTTCAGGAACTGGATCGGCACGATCTTCTGGCCGTTGAATTCCACCTCGTCGATACGGGTCATGCCCACGTTCTGGAGCACCTCGAGGTGCTTGAGGTAGTTGTCCGAGAAGGTCATCCAGAACTGGGCCTTTTTGATGGTGGGGATGTG
This sequence comes from Geobacter sp., assembly GCA_027346925.1. GTDB lineage: Bacteria > Desulfobacterota > Desulfuromonadia > Geobacterales > Pseudopelobacteraceae > JACPFJ01. The sequence continues at coordinate 3,009 of DAIERH010000259.1, read as the reverse complement.
CTTGACCAGGGACTCCATCTCCTCGTGGTAGAGGCGGTAGATGTTCATGGGGCCGATCCCCTCGGGGAAGTCGAAGACGTGCCTGGTGGAGAGGGGCGGACTCTCGACGAATTGGCCGTCCTCCCAGTGGCGGCAGGTTGCGGTTACCTCGCGGATATTGATCTCGGGGTTGAAGTTGGTGGCAAAGGGCTGGCCGTGGGAGCCGGCATTGGCGTCGATGATGTCGATCTCCTCCACCACGTCCAGGTATTTCTTGGCCGCCAAGGCGGTGTAGACGTTGGTGACGCCCGGATCGAAACCGGAGCCCAGGAGCGCCATCAGCCCCTTCTTCTTGAAACGGTCCTGGTAGGCCCACTGCCAGGAGTACTCGAACCTGGCGGTATCCAGCGGCTCGTAGTTGGCCGTGTCCAGGTAGTCCACACCGGTCTCCAGGCAGGCGTCCATGATGTGCAGGTCCTGGTAGGGGAGAGCCACGTTGATCACCAGCTTTGGCTGTTCCTGATTGATCAGGGCCGCCAGTTCGGGCACGTTGTCGGCATCCACCTGGATGGTCTTGATCGGCGAAGCGATCTGGGCGGCAATGGCATCGCATTTGGACTTGGTGCGCGAAGCCAGGGTGATATTAGTGAAGATGTCGCGCCGTTGGGCACACTTGTGGGTGACAACCTGGCCTACTCCACCTGCTCCAATTATAAGGACGTTGCTCATTGTATGGGTTCCTTCCTGGGGGGTGATGGGGGATTTCGGGCGACACATAATACGGGTATTCGCTGTTCAGCACAATACCCGTAACGAGAATTTTACATAACGTTCCGTCGATACAAGCTCACGCCGGCTTTTTGTGCTGCTTCCGCGAGCTGTTTGTCCTTGGTTGCCAGCGGCGCTCCAAGGCGCATGGCCAACTCCAGGTAGGCGGCGTCGTAGGCGGTCAGGCCGTATTCGCGGGCAAGTTGATGGGTTGCGTGCAAAGCGCGCTCGGCCGTATCTTCGTCGATGGTTATGGGAAGGTCTTCCAGAAGTTCGATGAACCGCACGGCCTCCGCCTCGCTGCACCGTTCCCGCCGCTCCGCAACGACGAGGACGTTGGCCACCTCAAGCGGCCAGAGCGCCGGAACCACTGCCTCCCCCTCGTTGAGGCTCTCAAGCACCGATGTTGCGTATTCTCCTCCCTCGTCCTCGAAAAACCAGGAGGCCGTTACTGACGTATCCAGGACGAAACTGTTCATCGCCGCCCCTCGGCGATCATCTCCTTGATCTGCATGTCGCTGTGCCGCCCCTTGGCCAGAGATTTCATTTCGGCGATGACCCCTTTCACGTCATGCTGCCGCACCGGTTCCATCGGCACGAGACGGGCTATGGCCTTGCTGTGGCGGGTGATGGTTATCTGTTCACCCTGCTCGACCCTTGCCAGCAGTTCAGGGAGGTGTGTCTTGGCTTCATAAACGCCGACGTTCATATGACCTCCATAATGTTGGTCTGATTTAGACCAGAATATATCCATTTATGTGGTTTGTGCAAGACGAAACTGAGAAAATAAATAGTTCGATGCTATGTATGGTGCTTGACTGTGGTGCCGTTTAACTGTACTTTTATATGTACAAATAAGGAGGTTATATGCCACACACATTATCGATGATGGAAGCACGAAAACAGCTTACGTCCCTGCCTGAAGCCCTTTTGCACGATGGACAGGCGGATGTTCTCGAAGTCACTCGTCGTGGCAAGCCGGTACTGGCGGTGATGCCGTGGGAGTTATACGAGGCGGTGTCCGAGACCCTGGAAGTGATGGGGGATACGGAGTTGACGGCCCAATTGCGTCAGAGCATCCGTGAGATGGATTCCGGCATACTCGTCTCCTGGCAGGATGCCAAAAAGGAGATTGGTCTGTGAAGTGGCAGCTTCTGCTGACTCCGACCGCGTTGAAGATGTTGGCGGACATCTCCGACCGGCGCATCCGGGAGAAGATCGGCGCGGTGATTGACCGTCTGGCGGAAGACCCTGAAAAACAGGGCAAGGCCCTGCTCGGCGAACTGGCGGGGTTTCGCAGTATCCGGGCTGTTGGGCAGCGGTACCGCATCATTTACCAGGTCAGGGGCAACGATATCATTGTGGTCGTTGTTGCTGTTGGTATACGTCGAGATGGCGCCAAGGATGATATCTATAATCTGGCGAAGAAGTTGTTCAAGTTGAGATTGTTAGGCAATTAAATGGCTCCGGGATAAATCCTCCCAAAACGGAACAATTATCCAGTTGTTGCGGTTGTCTCCGTGTTCAGATACGGCGCCATGATCATCCGCAGCACCTCATTGCCCCGCGCCAGGGTGGCGTCGTTCACCTCTTCTCCCCCCACCTCCAGGTAGTTGACCCAGAAGAGCGCCAAGGTCCAGACCGCATCCACGAACAGTTCAATTTCATGCTCCGTGAGTGGTTTCACCCGGGCGGTGGCAAGCCCCTGGTCAATGGAGGCGCGGATCATGCGGCGCGTGATGTCGTTGGTGGCGCGGAACTGCTCCCCAAGCAGCGGGTCGGCCATGACCAGGGCGGTCAGTTCGCGTTTGAAGAAGCGGTAGCGCCAGTTGAAGCGCTGGATAAAGGCAAAGGTCTGGGCGACCCCTTCCGGGGTGCCCGGCTCGAACTGCGTGGTGATGGCGCCGTACTCCTGCACGCTGACGTTGGTCATCTGCTCGAAGATGGCGCGGATGATCTCTTCCTTGTTGCGGAAGTGGTAGTAGAGGTTGCCGGGGCTGATCCCGGTTGCCGCCGCGATATGGTTGGTGCTTACCGACTTCGTCCCCTTTTCGTTGAAAAGCCTCACTGCGGTTTCCACGATCCTGTCCTTCGTTTTGACCTTCATGTTCTCCTCGGGATTTCGCTGTTTTCAGTCGTTCAGTATCTCGCTTAGTTGGCGGTAGCCGTCACGCGGCCCGTCATGTGCAGATCCAGATTCTGGATCCCGATGCGCCCCAGACTGTTGCCCGTGCCGGGCGAATTTCCCAGCCTTATCGCGTC
>DAIERH010000258.1 GCA_027346925.1 Geobacter sp. | reverse complement strand
TACTACGACCTGCTGCGGCTGATGCGCAAGGGAACCGTGGTCAGCGACAGCACCACCTGGCTCTTCAAGGCCGGGCCGGCCATTACCCTGGCGGCCACCCTGGGGGCCGGCCTGCTGGTACCCCTGGGGAGGCATGGCGCGCCGGTCTCCTTTTCCGGCGACATGATCCTGTTCGCCTACCTGTTCGCCCTGGGGCGCTTCTTCACCACCATCGCGGCCCTGGATACGGGCTCCAGCTTCGAGGGGATGGGGGCGGCCCGCGAGGTCACCTTCTCCTGCCTGGCGGAACCGGCGCTCTTCTTTGCCCTGATCACCCTGACCAGGCTGAGCGGCAGTTACTCCCTCACCCCCATGCTCAACCATGTCACCCTGTCCGTCTGGTGGGGCGCCGGCGCCTCCCTGCTGCTGATGATGAGCGGACTGTTCGTAGTGCTGCTGGCCGAAAACTGCCGCATCCCCTTCGACGACCCCACTACCCACCTGGAGTTGACCATGATCCACGAGGTGATGGTGCTTGACCACAGCGGCCCCTGGTTCGGCTGCATCCTGTACGGCGCCAGCCTCAAGCTGTACCTGTTGGGGGCCTTGTTCCTGCACATCGCCATCCCCCTCGCCAGCGGCAACGGCTATCTGGATTGGGGCGTTTTCGTGGCCTCCATGCTGCTCCTGGCAATGGCGGTGGGGGTGGTGGAGTCGGTCATGGCCAGGCTGCGGCTGATCCGCGTCCCCCAACTCCTGGTGGCGGCCACCATCCTGACCGCATTTTCCCTGATCCTGGCTGCGAGGTAACCGCCATGACTTCCCTGGCCGACCAACTGCTGGTCCTGACCCTGTTACTCAACTTCATCGTGCTGGGTACCAGCCGCCTTGGCTTCTCGGTGCGCGCGGTGGCGGTGCAGGGGGTGACCCTGGCGCTCCTGCCCGCCGTGATCCATCCCTTTTCCTGGCACCTGGTGGCCATCGTCGTCGGCATGCTGCTGGCCAAGGGGGTGGTGATTCCCCTGATGATCATGAACGCCATCCGCCAGGCGGAGATCCGGCGCGAGATCGAACCGTACATCGGTTTCATCCCCTCCCTGGTCCTGGGTGCCGTGTTCACGGCCCTGGCATTCGTGTTCGCCCAGGACCTGCCGCTGGCCCCGGAACACAAGGGACTGCTGTTCGTGCCCGCCTCGGTGGCGACCTTTTTGTGCGGTTTCCTGATCCTGATTGCGCGGCGCAAGGCCATCTCCCAGATCATCGGCTATCTGCTGATGGAGAACGGCATCTTTATCTTCGGCCTGCTCCTGGCGGAGGCCATGCCGGTGCTGGTGGAGGCCGGGGCGCTCCTGGACCTCCTGGTGGGGATCTTCGTCATGGGGATCGTGATCAACCATATCAGCCGCGAGTTCTCGTCCCTGGACACATCGCGCCTGACCACGCTGCGGGAGGGGTAGGACGTGATGTGGCTCTTCGTAACCCTGCCGCTCCTGGGGGCCTTGATTGCCTGGCTGATCCCGGACAACCGGTTGCGGCCGCTGGTCCTGCCGGTATTCGCCCTGCCGCACCTGGCCATGACCATCCGCATGGTGGCCGATACGCCACCCGCCTCCCCCGACGGCTGGATCCTCCTCGACCCCCTGGGCAAGCTGGTGCTGATCAGCGTCAGCAGCCTGTTCGCCGTCTGCGCGGTCTACGCCGTCGGCTACCTGCGCTTTCGCCGGGAACGCTCCAACCGCATTCTCTGCGTGGCGCTCCTGGTCTGCCTGTCGGCCATGACCCTGGAGACGGTGGCCCAGAACCTGGGGCTCTTGTGGGTGGCGCTGGAGACGACCAGCGTCGCCATGGCCCCCCTGGTCTACTTCAACCGCAACGCCCGTTCCATCGAGGCCACCTGGAAATACCTGCTGATCTGCTCGGTGGGGATCGCCATCGCCCTGTTCGGGCTGTTCTTCCTGGCCTATTCCACCATCGTCGCCAAGCAGGACGTGACGCTCCTGCTCAGTTCGCTGATCGAGGACGCGCCCCGCTTGCACGCGGGGTGGCGGCACACCGCCTTCATCTTCCTGCTGGTCGGTTTCGGCTCCAAGATGGGGCTGGCGCCGCTGCATACCTGGAAACCGGACGCCTACGGCGAGGCACCCGGCCTGGTGGGCGCGCTCTTGGCGGGCGGGCTGGTCAACTGCGCCTTCCTGGCGCTGCTCAGGGTCTACCAGATCGCCATGGCCACCTCCGAGGCAGCCTCGTTCCAGGGGGTGCTCCTGGCCATGGGGCTCATCTCCATGGCCTTCGCGGCCGTGTTCATGGCGCGCCAGAGCGACCTGAAACGGATGCTGGCCTACTCCAGCGTCGAGCACATGGGCATCCTGGCGCTGGCCCTGGGCATCGGCAAAGGGGCTCTGTTCGGCGCACTCCTGCACATGATCAACAACGGGCTGACCAAGGGGGTGCTATTCCTGTCTTCGGGCAACATCCACCGCGCCTACGCAAGCAAGAGCACGGAGTTCATCCGGGGGGTGCTCAGGCGGACCCCCTGGTCGGGAGCGCTGTTCCTGGCGGCCTTCCTGGCCATCACCGGTTCGCCCCCCTTCGGGCCGTTCATCAGCGAGTTCACCATTGTCAGCAACGCCTTCGTGCAGGGGGACAACTGGGCCGGCGGGCTGTTCCTGCTGTTTTTGCTGGTGATCTTCATCGGCATGGCCTCCACCGTGTTGCCGGTCGTGCTGGGCACGGTCCCGGCCGATGCCGAGGCCACGGACTACCGGGATACCTCTGCCACCGTGCTGCCGCTCCTGGTGCTGATGGGGGCCGTCCTGATGTTGGGGGTGTGGCTGCCGCTTCCTCTGCAGACGCTGTTGCATGACGCGGCTGCCTTGCTTGGGGGCAACCGATGAGCGCTGCCATGATCCAGTTGTATAACGGCACTTCCGTGGCGTTCCGGGATATCCCGGAATTGAGCCCAAACGATTTCCTGACCCAGGTGCTGGATGCCACGGACCACGGCTGGCGGGTGTCGGCCTATTTCGGCGCCCATGACGGTACGGAGCTGCGCCTCTATTGCCTGCTGGCCTCCAAGGCCGACGGGCTGCTGGCCCTGACCGCCACCCGGCCGGGGGCCGCCATCCCCTCCATCGCGGTACTCTGTCCCCAAATGAGCCTGTTCGAGCGGGAGATTGCCGAACAGTTCGGCCTCGGGTTCGAGGAGCACCCCTGGCCCAAGCCGGTCCGTTTCCAAAGGCCTCTGTTCGCTCCCGGCGAGGGCCGGCCCGCACCCGGCAAGCCGGGTGTCATGGACTACTACCGGGTGGAGGGGGAAGGGGTCCACGAGGTGGCGGTCGGCCCGGTCCATGCCGGGATCAT
>DAIERH010000257.1 GCA_027346925.1 Geobacter sp. | reverse complement strand
GGGTACTGTGTGATTCCGGCGATATGGACGAGATCGTCAGGGACTCGAAGCTTCCTGCTGCGTTGCAGAAGGACTTGAAAGATGGCATATGTGCCCCCAATAAGGTCAAGCAACTGCTGATGGCTACCTTGAAGGGGATGACCAAGGGACAGCGAACGGCCTTGGAGGATGCCTTCAGGCAGAACGGCTACAGCGTCAACGTAATCGTCAACGACCAGTCGCTATTTTAAGTGATCCAATGAAGGTATATTACTTTGTTCAAATCCGTGTCTGAACAGGGCTGATCTCGCTTCCGTGCTAAGGAGCTAGAGTTCACCCTTGGTGGACGGGTTTCAGGAATTGGGAGAATAAAAAATGACAAAGACAGGCCTGATAAAAACACTGGCCGTTAATAAAGGCATCCCGCTTAATGTCGCGGAAAGAATCGTCAACGAGATCTTCGATGGCCTAGCAACTGAACTGATCGTGGATGGCCGCATTGAGATTCGTGGTTTTGGCAGCTTCGTGAACCGGGAGTATGGCGAGTATGCGGTAAGAAACCCGAAGACCGGGGCATCGTCGAAAATTGGGAAGAAAAAACGGCCTTATTTTAAGGTTGGTGTCGAGATGAGGCAACGGATCAAATGAGCCATATGCAGGCAGAGATGATCGATCATCTGCTAAACAAGGCCAAATTTGCCATTCCCACCCGTAGTGCCAAAGCATAACCTTGGCAGGCTATAAGGAGATACAATGAAAACCGACCCACAATCAATCGATGTCCCACTAACCGCAGGCGAACCAGACCATTACTTCCGATTCCACTTTCCGCATCTTCATCTCAGCACTGTTTTTGGTGATGATTGGTTTGCGCTGAAGGCAGAGGCATTCGCCCGTTTTTTTGGAACCCCCGTGTTTCTCGTCGCTCAGACCATAATAGTTGCCATCTGGATTGGACTGAACGTCTTTGGCTTTACCAAGTTCGACGTCTATCCGTTTATCCTGCTTAATCTCGCGTTCAGTCTGCAAGCAGCCTATGCTGCTCCGCTTATCTTGCTTGCCCAGACGCGACAGGCAGACCGCGATAAGGCACATGCCGATGCCGACGCCCAACATCGAGAAGCCCTTGCTCTGGCCGCTGAACAGCGCCAAACGCTGGCTGCTCAACAGGCTGGCCAGATAATGGAGCTGCTCGAACAAAATACACAATTGACCGAACTCGTAAAAGAGCTGAGTCAACGTATTGAGGCGCTGACCATTGAGATGCACGGCAGAGTATTTCAAAGCAACACGACAGCATAAATCACCTGTCCAACCATGCACTATCTGCGTCAACGAAGTATTTGGGATAAAAAAAGGACCTGGATGCTGATCCAAGTCCCTGTTTTTATTGGAGGCGGCGAGCGGATTTGAACCGCTGAATAAAGGTTTTGCAGACCTCTGCCTTACCACTTGGCTACGCCGCCATTCGCTATGAAGAAGAAACCTTATATAAAATTATCTACGGCCATGTCAATCCCTATTTGAACTTTATGGCAACTCCGGTGGCGCGGTACTCGGTTGCCGGCAGGACGGATGGCAGCATCACCGGGGTGGTGGTGTGGCCGGTTACTTCGGGCAGGATCACGGCATCGGCTTTCATTTTGGCCGCTTCTTCACGGATTGCCTGGTATCCCCACGCACGTATATCGGAGGACGTCGGGGTCTGATCGAAGAGATATACGTCACGGGTAACCTGAATCCTCCCCAACGTGTCATACGGGCGGATGAGTTCTTCCTGTGACAGAACCGGGGGGAGTTCATCATGTGAAGCCGGCGTCAACAAACAACCGCCCGCAATGAGTGCCAGCAGCATCAGCAACGCGGTTCCCGCCATAATTCGTATCGTATGCATGGTTGATCCGTCCCTTTGCGTCACGTCGATTTTCCCTCTGGACAGAGGGTACGCTCCATGCTACTATTTGCCGCTTTTTCCGGCAACAAAAAAACATCGATAACACATTTCTCTAAGGAGCGGGAAAGATGTCTGGTCATAATAAGTGGAGCACCATCAAACACAAAAAAGGTGCGGCGGACGCCAAACGGGGAAAGATCTTCACCAAGTTGATCAAGGAAATCTCCGTTGCAGCCAAGCTGGGGGGCGGCGATCCGGCGGCAAACCCGCGTCTGAGAACGGCGGTCGATAAGGCCAAGGCCGAGAACATGCCCAAGGACAACATTGACCGAGCCATCAAAAAGGGCACCGGCGGGATGGAGGGGGTCACCTATGAGGAGATCGTCTACGAAGGTTACGGCCCCGGCGGCGTGGCCGTGCTGGTGGAGGTGATGACCGACAACCGAAACCGCTCGGTCTCGGATATCCGCAGTATCTTCACAAAGAACAACGGCAACATGGGCGAAGCCGGCTGTGTGTCGTGGATATTCAGCAAGAAAGGGTTGATCGCCCTTGACAAGGGGGTTGACTTTGAGCAACTCTTCGAGGCGGCCATCGAGGCGGGTGCCGATGATGTTGCTGAAGAGGACGAGCAGATCGAGGTGACTACCGATCCGTCGAATTTTATCGAGGTGCGTGAGGCCCTGTCGGCAAAGGGATTCAAGTTCACCAACGCGGAGATCACCATGATCCCCCAGACCATGGTGGCGCTGGAGGGAAAACAGGCTGAAAGCATGCTCAAGTTGATGGACAAGCTGGAGGACAACGACGATGTCCAGAACGTCTACGCCAACTTCGACATATCGTCCGAGGAAATGGAAAAACTGATGTAGACCGGGTTGAAAGGGGGCTTCGGCCCCCTTTTGATTTTGGGGGGCATGATGGAGAAAGCGACCTTTGCGGCGGGTTGTTTCTGGGGTGTGGAGGATGCCTTTATCGGGATACCCGGCGTGATCACCACAAGGGTGGGATATACCGGAGGGCGCACCGAGAGCCCCACCTATAAGGATGTGTGCGGCCATGACACCGGCCATGCCGAGGCGGTGGAGGTGACCTACGACCCTGAACGTATCTCCTACGGGCAGTTGCTGGATATCTTCTGGGGGTGCCACGATCCGACCCAGCTCAATCGCCAGGGGCCGGACATGGGCGACCAGTACCGGTCGGCCATCTTCTACCACTCCGAGGAACAGCGGCGCTTGGCGGAGGAATCCCTGGAGCGGTTGGACCGTTCCGGCCGTCTGCGGCGGCGGATCGTGACCGTGATCGTACCGGCCGTCACCTTCTGGGAGGCCGAGGGGTATCACCAGAAGTACCATCAGAAGCACGGTGGCGGCTGCGGGTTCTGATAGGAACGGCACCCCTATCGACTGCATCCAAATACGACATCGCGGGGAGCGGCGTAGTATGAGAGTTCTCGGCATAGACCCAG
>DAIERH010000256.1 GCA_027346925.1 Geobacter sp. | reverse complement strand
CGCACTGCGGATGGCGGCGAAATCGTGTACCGGCAGGGTCAATGTGCCGTCAAGGTCGAAGATCCAGCAGCGTCGGGCAAGGATGAGGTGGTGGGCGGACATGGCTGCAGGATATCCCTTTTTCGCCGTTTCGGCAACGGCCGACTGCACCGTCACCCGTCAACGATAAGGTTACACGAGGCGCGGCGGCATCTTGGCGATTCCAACGTCACCCCTGCGCGGGCTGATGTGGCGGACGAACGGTCAGGACCGGACAGGGAGCCATCTTCACAATCCGCTCGGCGGTACTGCCAAAGATGAAGTGTTCGAAGCCCTGCCGGCCGTGGGTTCCCATGACAATCAACGACGCATTTTCTTCAACGGCTTTCTTGAGAATTTCCTCGTGAGGTATCCCGATCACCACATATGCCGTTGCGTCAGGAAACCACCCCCTGCATTTGTCACGGAAATCCGACATTCTCTTTTTTGCCCCTGCCTCGACTTGCTTGTCCAGTTCGTCGAATGATATGTGGGGCACGTAAAAATTCCGCAGGTCCACCTGATGGGCAACCACATGAACAATAACCAGGCGGGCGTTACACGTGGCGGCCAAGGACGAGGCGTAATCGAAGGCATAATCGGAAATTTCGGAAAAATCCGTGGCAAACAGAATGGTATCGATGGTTTTCATGGCATGTTCCTTTCAATTCCAGCCTGATTCAGTTAATCCAGCCACACATGATGGCAATACTGCTTGTCACCGAAACGATCACCCAGAGCATGACACCCTGGGCCAGCGGTTTGATGCCGGTCCTGCCCAACACCTCTCTGGTCAGGCCGCTGCCGATCAGGAACAGGGTTACCACCAGGCTCTGCTTTGCCACGCTGTTCAGCGGGTGCCAGACCGGATCAAGCTGAGGCAGAACTGTTTTGAGGGCGGCCGCGGCAATGAAGCCTATGATGAAGAGAGGAAATTTCACCTTTCCTTCCGACTTGGTGAACCAGGCCGCAAGCAGGGCAGAAGGCATGATCCACAATGCCCTGGTCAGCTTGACCGTTGTGCCGATGGCCAGGGCAAGCCCACCATAGGCTGCTGCCGCTCCCACCACGCTGCTGGTGTCGTGGATTGCCAGGGCAGACCAGAGCCCGAACTGCCGCTGCCCCATACCCAGAAGGTGCCCCACGGGGGGAAAAAGGAGCAGGGCAATGGAATTGAGGGTAAACACGCTGGCCAGGGCAACGCCGGTTTCCTCGGATTCTGCCTTGATCACCGGTGCCATGGCTGCAATGGCGCTGCCACCGCAGATGGCGGTCCCGAAAGAGATCAGGGTGGAGGTGCGCCGGGGAGTCTTGAAAAACCTGCCCAACAGGTACCCCGCCGCCATGGTAAAGCTGATACTGATGGCGGTGTACAGAAAGGCATCCCTGCCGGTTTTAAGAAGCTCCGGCAGGTTCATGCCAAACCCCAGGCCAACCACCGAGGCCTGCAGCAGCCGCCTGCTCCAGGTAGACGTTGTTGCGCCCCAGGGATTGCCGACCACGATCCCGAACGCGATCCCGGCCACCAGCGCCATGGGTGCACTGACCCTGGGCCAGCAGCAGCCCAGCAACAGTATCCAGAACAGAGCTTTCAATCCAAGGGTGCTTTTCACGGTGGACTCCTTTTGTTGCTTCGAATGTTGACACTATAGTCATTTTCGAATATAAATAAAAATTGATAATATTTATAAAACACATCAATTGGATTGAATAATGCCGTTATCACTTCGCCAACTGGAGATTTTTGAAAAAATCGCCGCCACCGGCAGCGTCACCAAGGCGGGAGAGGAACTGCTGCTGACCCAGTCAGCGGTCAGCATGGCCTTGTCGCAGCTTGAACAACTGAGCACAACCCCCCTGTTTGAGCGATCCGGAAGGCGGCTTCTTCTGAATGACAGTGGGCGGCTGTTGCTTAAAGACGCCCGTGAGATACTTCTGGCCGTCAAGCGGGTCGAACAACAGCTACAGGGTGATAGGGGCCAGTTGGTGGGTGAATTGCTGGTGGGAGGGAGCACCACCATCGGGAACTACCTGCTGCCGGCACTCCTGGGAACCTTTGCCAAGCAGTATCCCAGGACCAGGGTGGAATTACGGGTGGGCAACACCCTGCAGGTAGCCGAATGGCTTGAAGCCGGTGATCTTGATATCGCGTTTGTCGAGGGTCCGTGCCACAGCAGGGGGCTCGTTGCCGTTCATTGGCGTGATGACGAACTCGTGGTGGTGACGGGGCCTGAACACTCCTGGGCCGGTGAGAAGAGCGTCACGGCGGAGATGCTGGCTTTGGCCCCCTGGATCATGCGGGAAAAAGGCTCCGGTACCCGCGAGATATTTGAAGATGCCATGGAGAAAGCGGGGATAAGCTATGCGATAGCTCTGGAATTCGGCCATACCGAGGCGATCAAGAACGGTGTCGCCTCCGAGCTTGGGGTAAGCTGCCTTTCGCGTATTGCCGTACATCGCGAACTTGAGCATGGCCTGCTTGTCGAGGTGGCGAGCCCGCTCGTGCTCGGACGCTCACTCACGCTGCTCAAGAGGCGCAACAGCTGCTGCACGGCCTTGCTGGCTGCGTTTCTGGAGGTGTCGGGGGGGCGGTGGGAGCCGCCCCTCGGATGAGCATACAGTCGCCATAGCTATGATTTCCGATCAGTCCATCGAGGCATCTTTAAAAACATGCATGAAAAGGTATGGAATTCCATCCTTTATAAAAACTGCCTACATACCCCCACCTAGATGCGGCAGCGTCAAAGAGCTGAGCAAGGAGCGGGGAGCGCACAGACAAGGATTATGATTCCCCTTTATGTTGACTGTAGAACCCGATCAGGAACTCGGCATCCCTGGGCGACAGATCGAACCTGAAGATCGCTTCCCGGACGAACGACTGGACCGGCTGGCCGGGATTCTCCTGAATCATGGCGGACACCCATTTGACGGCGCGCCGCAGGTCTTCCCCTTCCGGCAATAACTCATGCATGGCTTTGTTGCCCCTTTCCGTTCCTATTCTTTTCCGCCCTTCTGCGCCCCTTCCGCACCCTGCACAGGCTGCTCTCCCTCTGTATTCGGAACTGGTGGCCGGGGCGGCGATGGCGACTTGATCCCCTCCCCCTCCTGTGTGGGACAGTACTCGCTTGGCTCGGTCCCGACTACAAAGAATTCAACACGCTTCTTCGGGCTCTCCCCGGTCGCCAGACAGCCTGACGCAGGGTCGATGGCAGCGGAAACGACCGTATCCGGTTGCGGAAAATCAACGGCCGGCTTCGCTGCCACGACCCTGCGCATGAACCGCTCCCAGATGGGGGCGGCGACGGCCCCGCCGGTAAAACCTTTCC
>DAIERH010000255.1 GCA_027346925.1 Geobacter sp. | reverse complement strand
CCGGAAGTATGGAAAAGAAAAAACAAGAAGGTTACTTCTGATGGGTCTTATAGGTCGTATGGGTTCTATAGGACCTATTAAAAGTACAAAGGATTTCATATGGCACATCAATCGGATCTGATAGAAAAGGATATCCTCGCCTACCTGAAGAGCCAGGAGGAGAAGTCGCTGCTTCGCTTCATCACCTGCGGCAGCGTGGATGACGGCAAGAGCACCCTGATCGGGCGCCTGTTGTGGGATTCCAAGATGGTCTTCGAGGATCAGTTGGCCGCGCTGGAGGCGGACAGCAAAAAGGTCGGTACCCAGGGGGGTGCCATCGACTATGCCCTCTTGCTCGACGGGCTGCAGGCGGAGCGGGAGCAGGGTATCACCATCGACGTGGCGTACCGCTACTTCTCCACTGACCGGCGCAAATTCATCGTCGCCGATACCCCCGGCCACGAGCAGTATACCCGCAACATGGTGACCGGTGCCTCCACGGCCCAGGTCGCGGTCATACTGGTGGATAGCCGCAAGGGGCTCCTGACCCAGACCAGGCGCCACAGCTATCTGGTCTCCCTGGTCGGCATCCGGCATGTGGTGCTGGCGGTGAACAAGATGGACCTGATCGGCTTCGACCGCCGGCGTTTCGACTCCATCCTGGCCGACTACGGGCAGTTCGCCGCTTCGCTCGGTTTTGCCTCGATTACGGGCATCCCGATCTCCGCCCTTGGGGGTGACAACATCATCGAACCGAGCGCCAACACACCCTGGTACACGGGGCCTACCCTGATGGAGTATCTGGAGACCGTCCGGCTCGAAGGTGACAACAGGCACCAGCCGTTCCGGATGCCGGTCCAGTGGGTGAACCGCCCCCATCTGGACTTCCGCGGCTTCTGCGGCACCGTTGCCGCGGGAACCATCCGTCCGGGAGACGAGCTGCGGGTCGCCGCGTCCGGGCGCACCAGCCGGGTGGCGCGTATCGTCACCATGGATGGCGACCTGCCGGAGGCAACGGCCGGCCAGGCGGTGACCCTGACCCTGGAGGATGAGATCGATGTCAGCCGGGGCGACGTGTTGACTGCGCCGGATGCACCGCCGATCCATGCCCGGCATCCGGAGGCCCACCTGGTCTGGTTGCATGACGAACCGCTGCAGCCGGGACAGATCTACCTGGTCAAGACCGCCGCGGCACTGACTCCCGGCCGGATCACCAGGGTGGAGTACGCGGTGGATGTCAACACCCTGGAACAGAAGCAGGCGCCGACGCTGGGGTTGAACGAAATCGGCGTGGCCCGGTTGGAGTTGGACCGCCCGGTCGCCTTTGACCCCTACCGGCAGAACCGGGATACGGGCAGCTTCATCCTGATCGACCGTTTCAGCAACGCCACCGTAGGGGCTGGCATGGTGATCGCGGCAGCGCCTCTGGAGCCGGAGACGGTGCAGGTGACGGAATTCGTTGCCGGCGCGTCAGAGGCAGCCAGGCGTGTGAGCCTGGATGAGGCGGCAATCGGCGGCATCGGAGTGAGCGTGGTTGATCTGACGCGGGAAAGGGGCTCTATAGAATTCGATGTATTCCCCGGTTTCCTCGACTATCTCGGAAAGGGTAACCGGGTTCTTTTCCGCCTGCGGGATATGGATCAACTGCAAGCGGTGGCGCTCGTGGCGTACGAACACACCCTGTCATTCGAATTCGACCGCATTGCGGAAGGGGTCGGTATCCTGGTTTTCAAGCGGGGCACAAGGCAAATGGCAGGATTGTATGACGACGACGGGACAGGGATATGAACGACGCCATGGTCACACTATCCTGAATGCCCAGCGCAGCGTGCTCTACAAGCGGGGGGTCAGAGTTCTCTATTTCGCCCGGACAGAGGCAGGAGTCTCCCCACTGGCAGCATCTCGTAGGGTTCCCTCCAGGTTTTACATACCTCAAGGGAGGCATATGAATAGGCTTATGGTTGCAGGAGTGGTGGTCGGCGCTGTTCTGTCCGGCCAGGGGGCGTTCGCCAAGACCCTTGAGGACGTCCTCAAGGAAAAGGGGGTGATCAGCGAAGAAGATTACAAGGAGGTGACCAAGAGCCAATCGGTTGTCTACACGCCGGGGGAGGGGTTCACCTTCACCTCGGCGGACCGGAAATACCAGGGCTCGATCGGCGGGTTCATGCAGCTCCGCTACACCCATACCGGCCTGGACAACGCCAACAATACCCCCACCGTCTCCGTACAGGACTCCAGCGCGTTCCAGATGAGCCGCATCAAGCTGTTCTTCAACGGATACACCCTGACGCCGGACCTGACCTACAAGTTCCAATTGAACGTCACCCAAGGCAACATCCTTTCCACCGGCAAGGAGATCGAGGAGGCGTACGTGAACTACCGGTTCATGGACGAGGTCCAAGTCCGTTTCGGCCAGGACAAGGTCCCATTTGCCCGTCAGTTCATCGTCTCGTCCGCCACCCAGCAGTTCGTCGACCTCTCCCATGTCACCAACGCCTTTGCTCCGGGCTACGACTTCGGCCTGATACTGCACGGAAAGATCGCCGGGGGGCTTGTCAGCTACAACACCGGCGTCGTCGGCGGCATGGGGCAGGGCACGGTACGCGCCACCACCGACACCGGCATCGCCGCCAGGATTGCGGTCAACCCGTTGGGTGACATGAACTACGTGGAGGCGGACATCGACCACAGCGAGAAGCCGCTTGCTTCCGTCGGTGTCAACTACTTCTGGGACACCGTCAGGAACAGCGACACCACCAACCTCAACCTGTTCAGCAGTTTTGGGTGGATCGGCATTGGCAAGCCCCTCATGCCCGCCTCTGCGAGATTCGGCGCCACCGAGAGGGTGAGCAACGACTCGCTCGGCTTCGACGCCGCCTTCAAGTGGCGTGGCCTTTACGCCCAGGCGGAGTATTTCTTCGGCCAGGCCAAGGGGCAGACAACCAGCGCCATTCTCCGCGCCCAGGGATTCTACGCCCAGGCCGGCTACTTCCTGATCCCCAGGACTCTGGAAGTGGCGGGGCGCTACGCCTATCTCGATCCGAACCGCGATGTCACCAGCGATCACTGGACCGAGTCCACTGGCGCGGTCTCGTGGTACATCCGCGACCACTTTCTGAAGATCCAGGCCGACTACACCAACATCCACAAGCAGGCGGCGCTCGCCTTCAACGGCGGGCCGAGGGCGACGGACGATAACCGGGTCCGGCTCCAGACCCAGATATTTTTCTAGGCCGGTGGGACCGTGGTAACCGGCGCGCAGCTTTCCCACAATATCCGCCGCTTTGTCGTTTCCTAATTTTCACTGTCGTCAGCCACGGTATTCCTGTACTATACACCGAGGTCATCTGAAAGGATTAAACACCCCTATGGACTCTGTATTGCAAG
>DAIERH010000254.1 GCA_027346925.1 Geobacter sp. | reverse complement strand
ATCGCACCTGATGGACGAAACCTCTCTTTCATTGGCGGTCCGGGTGGTTATGCCGCCAACCGGGCCGCCGCTGCCGCAGTGGGTACATGCGGCTTTATTTGAGCAGTCCCCGTGCTTTCATCATGTCGCAGGGATTGCGTCTCATGGCCGGCGGTGCCATCCCTTTTTCCTTGGCCCGTTCCACCATCTTTTTGCGGTGTTCGTCAACATATTGCGTGCAAGCGTTGTAATCGGTAAAGCTGCGCATCTTGGCCTGGTGTTCGGTGCGCTCCTCGGGGGTCATGAGCTGCCAGCCGGGGGTGTTTCCCTTGTTGGCCGACCAGGGGCCGGGTCCGGCAAATGCTGACGATGCGGTGAGTGTCAGTGCGAGCGTGAGGGTGGTAATTCGTCTCATGGTGTTCTCCTTTCGGTCGTGGGATGCATAGATGATGGGGCGATATTCATATGATTAAGATACTCATATAATAGTCAATTGCACTGCTGTCAAGGTGCAAATAAAACTTGCGTAATGCAAATAAAAAAGTTAGGGTTAGTTCAAGGAGTGCACAATGGAGTCGGTCAGGGAAGGGTTACAGCTGTTTGTCCGCCGTTTCGGGTTGTTGAGCGCATCCTGTTGCGACGAGTGCTGCGGTGAGCAGGTTTCCATGGCCCAGGGGCACATACTGTTCGAGATCAGAAGGAAGGGGGACCCGTCCATGCAGCAGGTGTCGGAGGAGTTGGGCATGGACGTCACCACCTTCAGTCGTCAGGCCAAGAGCCTTGAGGCTAAAGGGCTGATCGTCAGGCGCGTGTCGCCCGGCGACCGTCGGGTAAGTCTTTTGGGGCTGACCCCCGCGGGAGAGGATGTCCTGGGGCGGATCGACCGTTACATGGCCGACAGGATCGAGCGGCTGTTCTCGTCCATGACCCCCTTTGAGCGGGAGACGGTGATCCGCTCGTTGCGGCTATTGAACAGTGCGCTGGCAACGGCTGGTTTTTGCAGTATTCAACAAAAAGAAACTATTGCAAGTTGCAAGTAATTGTTGATGGAGAGGTGTCATGAAGGGTGAAGAAATCAGGAGTATTGCGGTTGCGGACAAGAAGACGGTTCCCGCTGGCTGCGGCAGCGTGCCGGCAGACGGCTTGGATAAGCCGCCCTGCTGAGGGCCTCCCGTCTCCGCCGGCGGCGGAGAGATGAGTGAAAAGGTGCCCGGATTCCTGGGGTGGATGCAGACCCCGGCCGGCCGGGTACCGCGTATCTCGACGGAACTCGGTTTCAGTGACCACCTGGGCGCCTGGAAGGCCCGCTGGGGCATCGGCCGCATGGCTTACATGGTCCCCCCGGGGCTTTACGCGCTGGGTAATCCCGCGGCATCAGACCCGGTGGTGGTGACCGCCAACTACAAGATGAGTTACGACATTGTCCGTCGCACACTGGCGGGGCGCAACGTCTGGCTGCTGGTGCTGGAGACCTACGGGATCAACGTTTGGTGCGCGGCTGGCAAGGGGACCTTCGGTACCGGTGAGGTGGTGCGCAGGGTCTCATCCAGCAGGCTGGCCCAGGTGGTCAGTCATCGCCGGCTGCTGCTGCCGATCCTGGGGGCACCCGGCGTGTCTGCCCACGAGGTGGCAAGGCGTTCAGGTTTCAGCGTGAGTTACGCTACCATCCGCGCCGCGGACCTGCCGGAATACCTGGACAACGGCATGGTGAGCGCGCCGGCCATGCGGGAGTTGACCTTCACCTTTTACGAGCGGCTGGTGTTGATCCCGGTGGAAGTGGTGCTGGCCCTGAAGTCGGTCGCTGTCATCGGGGGGGTGGCTCTGCTGCTGGTGGCCGCCCTGGGTGACCTTGCGGCGGGGCTGTCGGCGTTTTGCGCCTATCTGGGTGCGGTGCTGGCCGGGATCGTGCTGGGGCCGCTCCTGCTCCCCTGGCTGCCGGGGAGAAGTTTCGCCCTCAAGGGAGCCGCCGCGGGGCTGTTGTGGAGTTCGGTGTTCTACCTGCTGGCCGGCACTACCTGGAACATCTGGGTGACGGCGGCGATCTTTCTGGCCCTGCCGGCGGTGAGCGCATTCTACACCCTGAACTTCACCGGCTGTTCCCCCTTTACCTCCCGTTCCGGGGTGAAGAAGGAGATGGCTATCGCCCTGCCGGCCATGGGGGGGGCGCTGCTGATGGGCGTGGCATTACTGCTGGCGGGAAGGTTTCTATAAGGAGCGAGCTATGAAAGGCTTCAGATATTTGATGGACGTGGTCACCCTGCAACTGGATCAGGCCGCCTGCATCGGGTGCGGCAGGTGCGTGGAGGTCTGCCCGCACCAGGTGTTCTCGCTGGCGGAAAAGAAGGCCTCCCTCAGAGACCGGGACGCCTGCATGGAGTGTGGCGCCTGCGCACTCAACTGTCCGGTCAAGGCCATCACGGTCGATGCCGGGGTCGGCTGTGCGTCGGGGATGATCAACGAATGGTTGCGGGAGCGAAAACTGCGCGCCCCCGGCGGGAACTGCTGTTCGTGATCACCGGATATTCCGGTCCAACCATGCAGGGCAAGGCCAAGACGTTCATGCGCGGTGGTGGCAATGCCTGAACTCCCCGAGGTGGAACTGACCCGACGCAGGCTGGAACGGGAACTGGCGGGCAAAGAGATAGAGCGGGTGGAGTCGCGGGCGGCCAAGCTCCGCCTCCCGATTCCCGTGGAGCTGGCAACGGTCCTGACCGGGCGGACCATCCGCTCGGTGGGACGGCGGGGCAAGTACCTGCTGTTCGACTGTGAGGCCGGGTGGCTCGTGGTTCACCTGGGCATGACCGGCTTTCTCCGGCACCTCCACGATCCATCACCGCCCGGAAAGCACGATCATCTGGATATCTGGCTTACCGACGGCTCGGTGCTCCGTTTCCACGACCCGCGAAAGTTCGGTACCGTGGCCTGGACTCAGGGCGACCCCCTGGCCCATCCGCTCCTGGCCGGCATCGGGCCGGAACCCCTGACCCCCGCCTTTGACGGTGCATATCTCTTCCGGGTTAGCCGGTCGCGAACGGTGGCGGTGAAGCTCCTCATCATGAACGCGGCCATGGTCGCCGGTGTGGGGAACATCTACGCCAACGAGGCCCTGTTCCGCGCCGCTATCCGCCCCGACCGCCCCGCCTGCTCCCTCACGCAGGAGGAGTGCGACCGGGTGGTGCACTTCATCCGCGAGGTACTGAGCGAGTCCATCGAGCAGGGGAGCACCTACCGGGTCGCGGAGGCGACGGTGGCGTATCACCCCCTGGAGTTTGCCGTGTACGGCCGGGGCAAGGGAAATTGTACCCGCTGCAACGGGCCGCTGGAGGAGACCCGGCTGGGGGGCCGGAGCACGGTGTTCTGCCCTCGCTGCCAACGGTAACGTGGACTGAGACGGCATCTA
>DAIERH010000253.1 GCA_027346925.1 Geobacter sp. | reverse complement strand
GTTCATTAATCTGATTTCAAGGGATTGGGATGCCCGGCGTTCGCCCATGGGGAATTTATACCCATATGCGCCCCAGCAGGCACGAAAAGGAGCGGGCACGCGGTGTGGAGAAACACGCCAGTGTGGAAAAATTACCCATGCAATCCTACGGACGACCGCACAACGTGCGATGGTCCCAAAAAGAAAGGGCGCACGGGGTGCGCCCTTCCGACGGCGGTAATTCCCGGGTAACCGTTGGGGATCAGAACGGCAGGCGCCCGGCGGACATCAGCATGAAGGAAGGTATCAGCAGGCCTGGAAATGCCCATATGATAAGGGAATATGCCAATGTGCTCGCGGACAGCTTGCCATAGGCATTGAGCCAGACCTCGACGGTCAGCACGGTATAACCGAGACAGGCGAAGGCCAGGTAATTGCTCTGGGGGGAAAGTGCCTTGCCATCCGGCCCCGGTGCCCCGCCCGTGTAGAAGAGAACCATGTACACCGCGGAAATCACCGCCACGATCAGGCTGACATTGCCGACGGAGCGCAGATCTTCAAGCCCGGCCAGAAGCGCATAGGCAACGGTGCAGTAGAGCAGGCCGTGGGCAAACAGGAGCCCGCCGGTGAAGGGGTCCTTGAAGAGAGCCGTTTGCAGGAACGCTCCCAGGACCACCACAAGGCCGACAAAGCCGGTTATCGCTCCGGTGCCTTTTGCCTCGCCCTTGCCCAGAAAAAGGATTGCTACGGGAATCCACATCAGGCTGATTGCTATCAGTATTGCTAAGGTCATCGTCATCTCCTTGGTATTGGAATCGTATCATTACGTGCGTTCCGCCCGGAAAAGAAACCACTCCGAACAAAAGACCTCAGGTTTCTCATCCGGTGCTTCGGTGAAAACCGCTTAGCAGGGGCATCGCCGTACCCCCTCCTGAAAAACTACTCGGCGGTGGTCGGATCGATCATGGTTCTTACCTCGGCCACGCTGTTGGCCGGGAATCCCCCCTGGCGGGCGTGCTCCAGCACCATCTCCTTGGTGGGTGCAATATAGACGCAGTAGATCTTGTCGTCGGTGACATAGCTCTGCACCCATTGGATCTGCGGCCCCATCCCCTTCAGCACGCCGCACGACTTCTGGGATATGGCCTGGAGATCCTGGGGGGGGATCTTGCCTGCCCCGGGAATTTCGCGTTCTATGACATACTTTGGCATGGCATGCTCCTTTTCATCGAGTCTGTCGCGTTGCTTACCAGTAGAACATGGTACCCAGGGCGAACTGGTTTGAATGCTGCTTGGCGCTGTCGAACCAGGTGTTCTGGGCATAGGTGTATTCAAAGATGAATTGGGTGAACTTGTTGAAGTTATAAGTGATGCTCGTAGTCGCCGCTTCCGAGTTCTTCAACAGTACGAGTGTGGCACGGGACTGCGAGTCGAGATCGGTCTCCTCCTGGCGGGTCTGCCCGTAGTTTGCCCCCAGCATGATACTGGATGTCACCTTGTAGGTGGCCTGGGCAAGGAACCCCCAGTAGAGCCGTTCCTTTCCGCCGGCATCCACCGAGGTCTGGTTCAGGCCGGCGAGCGTGCTGCCGTCCTGTGCGCTGAGCATGCCGAGCCCCTTGCCGCCATATCCGGAGAACAGGAGATTGAGGCCGCTGAAGCCCACGCCGACCCCGTAGGCACCGCCGATTGACTCATTGTCCTTGCCGGGACGCGCGGCGGCCGTATCCGACCGGGGAGCCGTCTGATACAACCCTGACAGCCAGGCCTGCACCGAGGTGTCGCCGTTCGCCTTGGCATACGATATCTCCGACTCGACACGCGGCGAGTTGGTCTTAGCCGTGTCGGGACTGATATTGTAGGGTTCGCCGACTTCTATGGCGACCTTGACCCCGCCGAAGTCCGGGGTGGTGTAACGGATCTGGGGGCTGAAGTTGGCATAGAGATAGCCGGAACCTATATGGCCGAGGGTGGTGCCGCCGCGGAAATCGGGCCCCGGCACGACGCCGGCCGTCAGGAGCGTCATGTCGGTCAGGATATTCTTGCCCATGAAAAGATTGAGGGCGCGTCCGGCCAGCAGTTCGCCATAGGCCCCCTTGGCCGTGTAGAATATTTCACGGAAATCGATGTTGGGGGATGTGTCGAAGCGGTTGGCGGTCTTGTTCTGAATGGTCGGATAGATGCCGATCCGGACGGTCGAGTCCACGCCGTTGGTGGTGGGGGCCTTGACGTTGAACCCCACCACTGACGGCAGGAGCCCGATTCCCACGCCGAAGCGCTGGTCATAACCGGTGGTATTGCCTTCGAGCAGGCTCGTCGTACGGGTCCCGCCAGGCAATTTGCTGGTTGAATTGTAGGTTGAGAACACATCCACGATACCATCGGTACTCAACTGCCACCCATTTTCCCCGCCCACACTAAACGCCGCATCGGCGGATCGTATCGCGGTCAGCGCCAGAATAAGCGCCGATACAACTATTGTTATTTTCTTCATATCTCCTCCTTCTTAATGTTGATTCGCGTGTATGTAGTAAAATTCTTGCCGGCCCGGAACGGGACACCTACCAGCGGTATCCATGTCATTGGCCCGCATTCCTTCACCGGGCCGCGACACTTCGCTCCATGTCCGTCGTTCGGAGTGTGCGTAGTGGTGCACTCCGCCTACATCGATTGTCTGCACTGTCGTCGCCCCGTGCGCCGATCGTTCAGGTGACGGACTTCTGCAACGACAATGCCATAAATAAAACACTATTTATTTTTTGGAAAATAAACCTGAAAATAGACACTTCAACAATCACAATGCTTTATCAAATATGGGTTTACGACCTCAACGCCGTCCTGTTCGCCGGCATGCCCCCCGGGCTTTCAACTGTGGCGTTTGACAACAACGTGGAGATTCCCCCCACCACACTTTATCGGAACAAACTTATAACTAACTGAAAATACAACAGATGCAATTTCAAGGGTCGCTTCAAAATATTTTTTAAAATTTAAAACTTTGTTTTCAATTTGGGCATGTCAATTGCTTTTTCATAAAGGCAGGAGTACCATGTTTTTAAATAACGTTATTTTTGTAGAACATTGTTAACCTATGGGGATTCATAATGGTAAACGTTGGGGGCAACCTGCATCATTGTAAATTCGAGGTGCCGGAGATCATCTTCGGCAGGGGGCTCTTGAGCCAGATTGGCGCGTGCGCCAGGCGCCTGGGGGGGCACAAGGTATTTTTGGTCAGCGATCAGGGTCTTTTCAATGCCGGGTGGGTGGACAAGGCCATAAAAACCATCATGGATGCGGGACTTGCGGTGGTTCTATACGACAACGTCACACCGAACCCGAAGGATGTCGAACTGGAGGCGGGGGCACTTGAATACACCCGCCAGGGGGCGGATGTCATCGTGGGACTGGGCGGGG
>DAIERH010000252.1 GCA_027346925.1 Geobacter sp. | reverse complement strand
ATAATTGCTGGAATTACAAGCGGATAATGTGCTATACACGAGCAATTATCCCGACCTTCTGGAGTACATGAATGAAAATCTGCATTTTCGGCGCCGGTTACGTTGGCCTGGTGGCTGCCGCCTGTTTTGCCGAGAGCGGCAACAGCGTCATCGCGGTGGACGTTGACAGCGTCAAGATCGACGGTCTCAAGCAGGGCATCGTCCCCATCTACGAACCGGGCCTGAAGGAGATGGTGCTGCGCAACCAGGCCGAAGGCAGGCTCTCTTTCACCACCGACATGGCCGAAGCGGTCCGGAGTTCGCTGGTTTGTTTCATCGCGGTCGGCACCCCGCCCGGCGAGGATGGCTCGGCCGACCTGAAGTACGTCCTTGGGGTCGCCCGGGACATCGGCCGCGCCATGAACGGCTTCAGGATCATCGTGGACAAGTCCACCGTGCCGGTCGGCACCGCCGACAAGGTGCGGGCAGCCGTCCGGGAGGAACTTGTCGCCCGTGGTGTTGATTTCGAATTCGACGTGGTCTCCAACCCGGAGTTTCTCAAGGAAGGGGCCGCCATCGACGACTTCATGAAACCGGACCGGGTGGTGATCGGCACTGATAACGTACGCACCGCCGAGATCATGAAGGAACTCTACGACCCATTCATGCGCAAGCAGAACCGCATGGTCGTCATGGACATCAAGAGCGCCGAGATGACCAAGTACGCCGCCAACGCCATGCTGGCCACCCGCATCTCCTTCATGAACCAGATCGCCAACCTGTGCGAATGCATGGGCGCCGACGTGGCCGCCGTCCGCGAGGGGATCGGTTCCGACTCCCGCATCGGCTACGACTTTCTGTTCCCCGGCCCCGGCTACGGCGGTTCCTGCTTTCCCAAGGACGTCAAGGCCCTGATCCGGACCGCCGAGGAGTGCGACTATGACTTCCTGCTGCTCAAAGGGGTGGAGGAGGTCAACGAGCGCCAGAAGGAGGTGTTGGCCCACAAGCTGATCAAGGCCCTGGGAAGCCCCGACGAGGAACAGCCGCTTACCGGCCGCGTCATCGCCTGCTGGGGGCTCTCTTTCAAGCCCCGCACCGATGACATGCGGGAAGCCCCGGCCATCACCATCATCGAACGCCTGCTGGCGGCGGGCGCCACGGTGCGCGCCCACGACCCCGAGGCCATCAAGGAGGCCATCAAGGTCTTCGGCGACCGCATCGAGTATAGCAACAACCAGTACGCCATCCTGGAAAACGCCGACGCACTGGCCATCATCACCGACTGGAGCGAGTACCGCAACCCCGACTTCGACCGCATCATGGCCTCCCTGAAGAACCCGCTTGTCGTGGACGGCCGCAACCTGTACAAACCCGACCGCATGGCACGTGCCGGCTTCAGATACATCCCCCTGGGGCGTTGCGCCGGTGGCATCTGCGAGGTGAAATAACATGCGTATCCTGGTCACCGGCGGGGCCGGCTTTCTCGGCAGCCACCTCTGCGAACGGTTGTTGAATGAAGGACACGATGTCATCTGTCTGGACAACTTCTTCACCGGCAGCAAAGACAACATCATCCATCTGATGGACAGCCACCGTTTCGAACTGATCCGTCACGACATCGTCGAGCCGATCCTCCTGGAGGTTGATCGCATCTACAACCTTGCCTGCCCCGCCTCTCCGGTGCACTACCAGTACAACCCGGTCAAGACCGTCAAGACCAGCGTCATGGGCATGATCAACATGCTGGGCATGGCCAAACGGGTGAAGGCCCGCATCCTGCAGGCATCCACCTCCGAGGTCTACGGCGACCCCCAGGTGCACCCCCAGAGCGAGGGATACTGGGGCAACGTCAACCCCATAGGCATCCGCAGCTGCTACGACGAGGGCAAACGGGTGGCCGAGACCCTGATGATGGACTACCACCGCCAGAACAACGTGGACATCCGCATCATCCGCATCTTCAACACCTATGGGCCGCGGATGCACCAGGGCGACGGTCGGGTGGTGTCGAACTTCGTGGTCCAGGCGCTGAAGGGCGAGCCGATCACCCTCTATGGCGACGGCGGCCAGACCCGCTCCTTCTGCTATGTGGACGACTTGGTGAGCGGCATGATCAAGATGATGGAATGCGATGGCTTCATCGGTCCGGTCAACCTGGGCAACCCGGTGGAAAACACAATCCTTGAGTTTGCCGAAAAAATTGTTACAATAACCGGATCACGGTCCAGGGTCGTCTCCAGGCCGCTGCCACAGGATGATCCAAAGCAGCGCAGGCCCGACATCTCCCTGGCCCGGGAGAAACTGGGCTGGGAGCCGGGAATAGGGCTGGAAACGGGGCTGGCCAGGACAACCGAGTATTTCGCCGGGCGGATCGGACAAGGGTGACCATGTGAAACCGCGCCTTCAGAAAAAGATGTATTTCATTCCGGCGGGATGCATTGCCTTTATCCTCTTTTTCACCGTTTTCGGCGACAAGGGCTTGCTGCGCATCTACGAACTGAAGCAGGACAAGGGCAAGATCGACGGCCGCCTCATGGACGTCAATGGTGAAAATGAACGACTGAAACATGAGATCGTGGCACTCAAGACCGACCACCGCTACATGGAAAGCATTGCCCGCAAAGACTTCGGACTGGTACGCGGCGACGAGGTCGTCTACCAGTTCCCCCAAGAAAAGAAGCAACCTTAATCCAGTATCCTGAATACGTGATGCCTGAATGGCGGATCGAGCGGAATGCCGGAGTTGACCGCCGCCCATACAGAGCATGCAGTTCCTGTCGGGTGAACAGCGCCGGGGTAAGAACTACTGCCTGAAACGCCGGAACTTAGGCATTCCAAGCGAGAGTAGCCATGAAGGCGCACGGATTCAGGAGGATAGTACCCATGCCGAGACAAAGCTGCGCCGTCTGTGCCTGGCGCGAAAACTGCGCCAAACGTTTCTGTGTCAGTGATGGCGGGGCTCGCTGCCCCGACTTCTCCCGCGATGTCAGCATCAAGGATGCTGACGAGGACGAGACCACCCAGTTCTATTCCAAGGAAACCCCAAAGCAATGATGCGTCACCACATAGCCTCCCTTGTTGCAACCGCCCTGCAGGCCGCCGCTAGCGCGAACGAACTGGTCTCGCCGTCATTTCCTGCCGTCGTTATCGGCATGCCAGCCAACCCCGAGCATGGGGATTTTTCCTGCAACATCGCCATGCAACTCGCAAAAGCCGAGCGCAAGGCGCCGCGCCAGGTGGCGGAGATTATCGTTCGGCACGTGGGTGACGGTAACGGCCTGTTGGCCAAAACCGAGATCGCCGGCCCGGGTTTCATCAACTTCTTTGTATCCCCCGACGCATGGCGCGCAACGCTGATCGACATCGAGACACAGGGCGATTCCTTCGGCCATACCGGGACCGGAAGAGGCACGCGTGTACAGG
>DAIERH010000251.1 GCA_027346925.1 Geobacter sp. | reverse complement strand
GCCGCTGGTGGGCTCGATGATCTCCACCCCCGGCTTGAGAACGCCCCGCTTCTCCGCGTCCCAGATCATGTTGGCGCCGATGCGGTCCTTGACCGAAAAGGCGGGGTTGCGGCCCTCGACCTTGACCAGCACCGTGGCCCTGGCCCCGGCGGTGACGTGGTTCAGCCTGATCAACGGTGTGTTGCCGATGGATTGGGAGTTGTCCGCGTAGTTGTTCTTACTCATGGCATGCTCCTTTCGATGTATGCTCCGTGCGCCCAACTTAAAATCTATTTGATCTATAGATATTATAAAAAATAACTTTAGTCAAGAATTATTTTCTTCCATTGTTATTTTTTACCACCCAATTCCGGTCCTGACAAAAAGGACCGGCGTTTTCGGCGGGACAGGCGGCACAAGACGGGGACACGTCCTTCCGAACGGACGGGGAGGCCGCAAAAAATTACCGCCTTCGACGTGCGAATGGGTGTACTTAACGACTGTGCTTTGATAAAATTTGCGCCGGGAGGCAGCCACCATGATCGAACTGTTACGAAAACGGCGCAGTATCCGCAAATACACCGGGGAAGCGGTCAGCCGGCAAGCGCAGGAACTGCTGGTCGAAGCCCTGCTCCGCTCCCCGTCCTCGCGCAACATAAACCCGTGGGAGTTTGTCGTCGTGGATGACCGGGAACTCCTCGCAAAGCTATCCATGGCCAAGGAGCACGGGTCGGCATTCCTGAAACAGGCGGCATTGGGTATCGTCGTCTGCGCCGACAGCACCAAATCCGACGTGTGGATCGAGGACTGCTCCATCGCCTCGATCCTGGTGCAAACCGTGGCTCTTTCGCTGGGCCTGGGAAGCTGCTGGATACAGATACGGAATCGCCGCCACGACGCACGGACAACGGCGGAGACATACATCAGGGGATTGCTCGGACTGCCGGAACAGATAACGGTCGAATCGATCATCAGCATCGGTCATCCGGACGAAACCAGACAGCCGCTGGCCGCCGGCAAGCTCCAATACGGCAAGGTCAGGCGCAACCATTACTCCGTGACTGTCGAATAAAAATAACAAGGCTCCGTGGCAAGGATGGGGACATGAAGGAAGACAGCGCAATGACCGGCTCTTGTTTTGACTTCGACACCGTCATCGACCGAAGCAACAGTGCCAGTGAAAAGTGGGACCGCTACCGGGGGCGCGACATCATCCCCCTGTGGGTGGCGGACATGGACTTCCGTTCCCCGCCGGCCGTGATCGAGGCGCTCCACGAGCGGGTGGCCCACGGCATCTTCGGCTACACCCACCCGTCGGCGGCACTGGTGGAGGCGGTCCTGGAGCACCTGAAACGGGACTTTGACTGGGATGTGGAGGCGGAGTGGCTGATCTGGCTGCCCGGCCTGGTATGCGGCCTGAACGTCCTCTGCCGGGCCATCGGAGACGCGGATGACGAGGTACTGACCTTCACCCCCATCTATCCCCCCTTCATGTCGGCTCCGCTTTTGTCGCAACGCGCCCTGGTAAAGCTGCCCCTGCGATTGCGGGGCGGGCGTTGGGAGATGGACCTGGAGGCCCTGGAGCGGGCCATAACACCACGCACGAGACTCATGCTCCTGTGCAGTCCCCACAACCCGGTGGGACGCGTCTGGTCGCGGGAGGAACTGGTCGGGCTGGCCGAGGTGGCCGAGCGCCACGACCTGGTGATCGGCTCAGACGACATCCACTCCGGGCTGGTGCTGGATGCGGACAAGCGTCACATCCCCATCGCCACCCTCTCGCCTGAAGCGGCCCGGCGCACCATAACCCTCATGGCCCCCAGCAAGACCTATAATATTCCCGGTCTGGGGTGCTCCTTCGCCGTCATCAGCGATCCCGGCCTTCGCAAAGGGTTCAAAAAGGCCATGGCCAGGATCGTGCCGCATGTGAACACCCTCGGGTACACCGCGGCCCAGGCGGCCTTCCAGCAGGGAGAGGAGTGGCGGCAGTCCCTGATCGCCTACCTGCGCGCCAACCGCGACCTGGTCTCGGAAGAGGTGGCGCGGATGGCCGGTTTGTCCATGACCCCCGTGGAGGCGACCTACCTGGCCTGGATCGACGCCCGTCAGGCCGGGCTTGAACAGCCGGGACGATTTTTCGAGCAGGCGGGGGTCGGGCTGTCGGACGGCGCCGATTTCGACGCGCCCGGTTTTGTCAGGCTCAACTTCGGCTGCCCGCGTTCGCTGCTTGCCGAGGCCCTGCAACGGATGAAGACCGCACTGGCCGCCCGGCAACGCGTGTAGAACACCATGAACATTACCCTCGACAAGAACCGTTCCGGAACATGGAGCATGCCGGAGAAGGTGAAAAGCCTGAAAGCATGGCAACGTCTCTGGGTTGTTACCGGAGTCATCTATCTCCTTCTGATTGGCGCGACAGGGTATGTGCTCATGCCGACTCGCGAGCGGATAGAAAGGGACATGGTGTTCGCCGTTACCGAAGAGGTGAGGAAATACGAGGGGCTCGTCTTTGCCGGCGATTCTCCGGAGAAGATATTCGAAACCGCCCGCGGCCAGGGGTATCCCGCATGGGTAGCCGGCCTCCGCAAGCGATGCAGGATAGGCGCGGAAGGTAATGCCGGATTCGACAGAATCGAGAAGGAATACCGCCGGGATATCGAAGGCCTGCCGCTCAAACGACTGCGGCTGTCAGCCTGGCTTTCCATCGCCTGGCTCGTGCCCATGGGGGCACTGTATGCCATGGGCTGGATAGTCGGCTGGATCAACCGGGGGAAGGCGTGACGGCCATGGATATTCCCCCCGCGGGCGACTGCATCCATCCCTCCTCAAGTGGTGGTGCGATGTAAACGTGGTACTATTGGGTGCAGGGGGAGGCCGGCATGGAAACCGCACGAAAGGTCTTGATCGTCGACGACGAAGAGATGATTCGAAAGATCCTGCGGGGCATGTGCGAGGCCATGGGATTTTGCGTTGTCGAAGCAGCCAATGGCAGGGGAGGCCTGGAGGTCTTTTCCCGCGAGTCACCCGACATTGTCCTGACAGACCTCATAATGCCGGAAATGGACGGACTGACCTTCATAGCCCTTCTCAGGGAGAAAAGCCCCGAGACCCCGATAGTGGTCATCTCCGGCACCGGCAGCATCAACGACGCCATCGAGGCGATCCATCTCGGGGCCTGGGACTATGTTACCAAGCCGGTACTGCAGGATGAGTGTCTGGAAATCGTCCTGAAACGTGTCCTTGAGCGGGTGCGGCTGATTGCCGAAAACAAGGCCTACCAGGGACATCTGGAGGAACTGGTGCGGCAACGGACCGAAGACCTGCGCGACAGCGAGGCCCGTTTCCGCACCCTCTTCGAATCGGCCAATGACGCCATCATCCTGATCCGGGACGAACGGATCATCTCCTTCAACCACAGCGCACTGGA
>DAIERH010000250.1 GCA_027346925.1 Geobacter sp. | reverse complement strand
AGCACCATCGACAAGCGGGGCGAGAACACCTTTGAGGTCAATGTCGTGGACCTGGCCCATCTGCAAAAGGTGATGAATGCGATCATGAAGGTCAAAGGGGTAATCAAGGTAGAGAGGATCAAACAATGAAACCAAACGCGATTGCAACCGACAAGGCCCCGGCCGCCATCGGCCCCTACTCCCAGGCTGTACGGGCAGGAGACCTCGTCTTCTGTTCCGGACAGATAGCCCTAGATCCGGCGACGGGGGAGATGGTGGCGGGGGATGTGACAGCGCAGACGGAACGGGTGATGGCCAACATAGCCGCTGTTCTTGCGGCGGCAGGGACCGGTTTCGACAACGTGGTGAAGACCACCATTTTTCTGGTGGAGATGGGCGACTTCGCGGCTGTGAACGAGGTCTACGGCCGCAGCTTCCCCAACCACAAGCCGGCCCGCTCGACCGTGGCGGTCAGGAACCTGCCCCGCGGTGCACTGGTGGAGATAGAGGTGATCGCGAAGGTCTGAAATCAGTTAGAGAGTTTATGGAGTTTGATGGTTGAGAGATGAAAACACCGAAACAACGCAAAAAGCCGCCGGCACTCGCGTGCGGCGGCTTTCAAAGCCTTTACCCGTAACCCCCTGAACTCAGTGACTGCCGTTACAGCGCCTTGATGACGTGACCGGAACGGATGCAGCGGGTGCAGACCTTGATGGTCCTGACGCTGCCGTTCGTAACGGCCTTCACCTTCTGCAGGTTGGGGTACCAGACGGTGCGGGTCTTATTGTTGGCGTGGCTCACGTTGTTGCCGAAACTGGGGCCTTTACCGCAGATTTCACATTTTCTGGACATATTGTTCTTCCTCCATTAATTACTGAAAAAAAATTTTTAGCAGATTTGTCACATGGATGCAAGTGAAAAATAAGGAATCCGCATGAATCTCATCAAGGCCTTCATAACGCTGCTGGTAATCGCACTGCTCGCCATTGCCATGCTATTCATCGACTTTACCTACAAGACCTTTTCCTATCACCCCCGCGAAGTCAAGGCCGATGCCATCGTCGTACTGGCAGGTGGCAAGGGGAGAGTGGAGGAAGGTGTGCGGCTCTACCGTGAGCGCAAGGCGAGTTGGCTGTTCTTTATCGGCGTCGATCCCTCGGTGCGCAGGTCCGACCTGTATCACCCCCAGCCCGGCGATCCTTCTCCGGACGGGGTCATCCTGGAGAAGGCATCCCGCAATACCCTGGAAAACGCCATCTATGGCCGTGAGGTCATCATGCAGAAGAATATCCGCTCCATCCTGCTGATCACCTCGCGGTATCACATGAAGCGAGCCTCGATCCTGCTGCGTAACGCCCTGCCCAGGGATGTGGCCATCTATGCCTATCCGGTTGACTCGCACAACCTGAAGGAGGCCTGGTGGAACCACGGCGGCAGTTTTCACCTGCTGTTCAGCGAATTTTACAAGTACTGCATGTTTCGCACCTTTTTCCTGCTGGCCCCCGGCGAACTACGCGAAGGCGTCCTACAGCAGCCGTCCGGCGGCGGTTGAGGCACTTCCCTAATCCCCGAATATCTGCTATATTCTCAAAATTAGACTCACGCCGAAAGGAACCCTCTGATGCGTTACATAAGCACCCGCGGCGGCATCCAGCCGATCCCCTTCAAGGATGCGGTCATGATGGGACTGGCCACCGATGGCGGCCTGCTCCTGCCCGAATCATATCCCCAGGTCTCCCGCGACGATCTGGCCGCCTGGCGCAACCTCTCGTACCCACAGTTGGCCTTCCAGGTCATCTCCCGCTTCGTGGATGACATACCGGCCGAGGATCTGCGGGGCATCATCGAGCGCTCCTATGCGACCTTCGACCACCCCGAGGTGACGCCGCTGGTGCATAAGGACGGGGTCTGGATACTGGAGTTGTTCCACGGCGTCACCCTGGCCTTCAAGGACGTGGCCCTGCAATTCCTGGGGAATATCTTCGAATACATCCTGGCAGAACGCAACGAGCGGCTCAACATCGTGGGGGCCACCTCGGGCGACACCGGCAGCGCGGCCATCCATGGCGTCAGGGGCAAGAAAGGGATCAACATCTTCATCCTGCACCCCCAGGGCAAGACCTCTCCGGTGCAGGCACTGCAGATGACCACCGTCACCGACGCCAACGTCCACAACATCGCCATCCACGGCACCTTTGACGACTGCCAGGACATGGTCAAGGCGCTCTTCAACGATCTGGAGTTCAAGGAGAAGTATTCCCTGGGCGCGGTCAACTCCATCAACTGGGCCAGGGTACTGGCCCAGGTGGTCTATTACGTCTATGCTTGGCTGCGGGTGACCGAAAAGGGCGAGCGTCCGGTCAGTTTCTCCGTACCCACCGGCAATTTCGGCGATATCTTTGCCGGCTACGTGGCCAAACGCATGGGGCTCCCCATCGACAAGCTGCTCCTGGCCACCAACGAGAACAACATCCTGACCCGCTTCATCAATGACGGCGACTACTCCCTCACCCGCGTGGTATCCACCGTCTCCCCTTCCATGGACATCCAGGTGGCCTCCAATTTCGAGCGCTACCTGTTCCACCTGTACCATGAGGACCCGGCCCGTGTGCGGGCGGCCTTTGCGGAACTTCGGGAAAAGGGGAGGATAAACTTCTCTGCCGCCGAGATGGAGCAGGTACGCCAGGAGTTCTGCTCCGCCTCGGTGGACCAGGCCCGGACCCTGGAAACCATCGGCAGCTTCCAGCAAGAGACCGGCTACCTGCTCGACCCACACACCGCGGTCGGCGTCCGCGCGGCCCAGGAGCTGCTCCCCCCCGCAATGGCCCGCGTCTGCCTGGCCACGGCCCACCCGGCCAAGTTCGGCGAGGCGGTGGAGCAGGCCACCGGTGCACCGGCCCCGGTTCCGCCCGCCATTGTCGCCCTGGCGGGGATGCCGACCCGTTGCGAGGTGATGGATGCCGACCTGGAGCAGGTCAGGGCGTTTGTCGTGGCAAACATTGCCCTAGGCGGGTCCACAATTAACAGTTGACAAAAGCGCCGTCTCTTGGCAAATATACAAGTCCGTCGCGGGAATAACTCAGTGGTAGAGTGTCAGCTTCCCAAGCTGAAGGTCGCGGGTTCGAATCCCGTTTCCCGCTCCAAAGAAATCAAGGGGTTAGGTCGATAGGCCTAGCCCCTTTTTGCTTGTTATTGCTTCCGCGTGGCCTCTCGCGTGGCCTCATTTTCTCAAACCGGCACTAAAAACGACGGGCAAAAAGGAGGGACATGGTGAAACTCCAGGAGCCCCTTCTCCTCCGCTAGATTGTCTGAATTCTTCAATCGCCCACCTCGTTACCGGTACATTTTCTTCAACCGTTCTACGGTTGACTTGAATTCCTCCCGCAATCCCTCTGGCGCCAATACCTCAACTTCTGCACCAAATCCCCTGAGCCAGCAGCGGA